>CAZEXE010000035.1:0-9070 GCA_964516645.1 uncultured Candidatus Poseidoniales archaeon | reverse complement strand
CGATCTAGCAAACGGCTTACTAAACAATACTACTGGGACGTATAACATTACGATTACAGCACCTACTTTCCTACCTTCAGGCGTTTATGATGTAGAGGTAATTACTGACTTCGATTCATTATCACAACCAGGAGGCGCATATTATCAATGGGTCGATTCATCAGTTCCACCTGCGTTGCCACAAATCCCATCCACAACATGGGGTATTGAATCTGAAATAGTGTTGCAAACACCGCCCGGTGCTGATGTTATTGCCGTGATGAATAGCTCAGTCGACTTCACAGTATGGGTCGGAGATGTTGCAGATAACTCCAATGTTTCAGGAGCGACTGTAAATTACATTATGGATTATGGAGGAGTCAACCTCTCTATTGGAAGTGCTACAAGTGGTGCTGATGGAAACACTACTCTGGCTTGGACAGTTGCAGGAATTGATCCTGGGCAATATGTCCTGCGCATGGAGGTCTTAGACGATGTTTCTGCGCCAAAGATTGCTTCAGCAACACGTCATTATGGTAACTTTACAGATATCAATGTCACAGTTCAAGTTCCTTCGAACATTAGGGTAGATTCAATTCCTTCAACAGTTACCGCAGGGGTAAACTTCCAAGTCATAGGACAGATTGAGGACGGAGATAATTCTAGCAGAAACCTGACTACTGCGGTAGCATTGGAGATGTTCTGGCTAGACAATCCTGATGAGAAACTCGTCAATGGAGTATACACTGCAATCAATGGCAGTTTCAATCTATCAGTACCAACTGATGTAATGAATAACGGTACACAAAGAGGGCCTAGAGAATTCATAATTTCTGTGGTGGAAGGTTCTTCACCATTCTATCTAACAGATTCCAGTAACCATTCGATATTGGTTCAAGGTGTAACTTTATTCGAAAATGTGCAGCCACTAAATCCAATAATTCGTCCTCGTGGACAGGATGTTAACATTACAGCACAATTAGTTGAGTCTTCCAACATGTGGCAACCTCTAGGCGGACTCACAGTTGATGTGTTATTCGATGAGACTTGGTTGCCATCTAATACAACCGATGCTCAAGGAAGAACCGATTTCGTTCATACGATTCCATTTGACCAGCCATTAGGACTGATCACGATTTCCATAATGTACAACGGAACCTTTGATTTGTTATCGACACAGAGAAACTTGTCAACTGTAACAATTCTTTCTACAACTGTTATGGTTGTAGATCCAATTACTGCGAACCCAGTAGCAGGTGATTCATTCGTAATCACCGGCTCAATTGAAAGTGATAATGGAAGTGCTTTGCAATTGCGGAACGGAGACCCATTGACTGCTAATGTATTGTTCACTATTGATGGAGACGCATCAGGCTTCACCTTGTCAGATGGACAAATACAACCTAATGGATCTTGGGCGGCAACTATTGTTCTTTCATCCGGTTTTGCGGCCGGGACTCATTTGGCTGTAGCACAATATATTCCTTCAGTGAATTATTACGCAGGTTCTAGTGCTAACCAATCATTTGACAGTCGTGGTTTCACCACGTTGTCATTCGTCACACCGTCCTTAGATGGAGTGAACCAACCATCTCTAAATGATCGGACAGATAGAGGCGATGATATTAATGCGCGCTTACAATTATTCGATAACACTGGTGCAGCAGTTGTCGGAGTACAAGTTACAGTGTCGCTAAATGGTACCTCAGTGACCACTGTGGGAACAACAGATTCATTGGGAGTAATCGATGTGAATTTGACCATACCTCCAACTCTAGATGTTGGATTCCAAAATTTGGATGCAGAGTTCCTTGGGACTCCTGGTACAACTGGATTAATCGGTGATAACACAAGTGTAGCGTTTGTTGTTCTAGGCCAAACGGAAATTAACATCACTGAAAGTTCAATTGCAATTACTGCGGGTGATGTTCTCTATGTTAATGGAACATTGCTGGACGACTTAGGACTGCCACTACAAATTGACGGCAATGATTCGATTGCAGTTGTCTATCTGTTGATAGATGGAGTTCCAGTTTCCAGCGTTCAATCTAATGCAGGAGATGGCATGTTCATGTTTGCATGGACTTCCCCACAAAGTATTGCTGCAGGTCCGCATAACATTCAGGTTCAGTTTACTGGGGGAAGAGATTGGGTTGACCCAATAGGCGAAGGTGACAGTGCAAATCCAGAGTTCTATCATCCAAGTTCTGATTCTGATAATTTCACAGTTGCAGTTCCAACACAGATCCTATTGTTAACAACTGGTGGTCAAGTTGACCGTGAGGACACGCTAGCCGTACAAGGACGCTTGTTGGATATTGTAAATAATCCTCTAGCAGATGAGACGATTGAGATTTGGCTTGGCGGAGTATTCCTAACCAATGTTACAACCGATTCAGAGGGTCTATTCAATGCCGTTCACGCTGTTCCAGCAGATGCTCAATTAGGCCCTGTTCTTCTTGAAACTAGATTCACTGGAACATTGGAGTATCTGCCTTCGAGTAATAATGGAACGTGGAATATATTCTCCAAGATATTTGTCCAGGTCAATATTGAGTCGCCATTAGCGGTTGAACAAATGACAACAATCGATGGATTTGTTGGCGATAACCAGATGAATCCACTATCTGGAATGATAGTAGTTGTTACGATTGAAGGAATTTCAATCGGCAATGCTACAACAGATTCGAATGGCAACTTTAGTTTCGGTTGGCAAGTACCTAACATCTTCTCTGACGGTAACCATACTGTTCTAGCAGATGTTCCTGCACAAGGATGGTACAGAGCAGGCCAAGGCAATACGACCTTCTTCCTTGCTCACCGCACAGGTATGACGGTAAATATCGCAGATAATGATGCCACGAGAGACGACTTCTGGGATATTACAGGTACACTTTACGATATTGATACTGCACTAAATGATGGCCTAGCAGGTGAGACGATTATCATCTATATTGACGGTGTTCAAGTTGAGACTACTGTTACTTCCATCAATGGTGAATTTACTGTATCCATACGTGCAGATTCAGGATATTCTCGAGGAAATCATGCCATGACCTTCTCCTTTGAAGGAAGTTCAGGACACCTGCCGGTTGATTCTGAACAAACAGTTGTTGTTTGGGCGGACGTCACTGTACACATCGACTCTGCTAGCAACTATGTGGTACGAGGAGATAGCATTGAGCATAGGATTCAAATCACTGGAAGAGTAACTGAAATCGGTGGGCAGGGTGTATTAATCGATGATGCAGATCTAATTCTTGGCGATGGTGTAGATTGTGGTTCGAGTGGAACTGAAGCAAGATGTATCAACATTGAGAGTGTGATTTGGAATGGTGGCACTTTCACATTGGTTGCAACAGCTCCATCTTGGATGGAACCAGGACAACTCCAATTGAATGTACAAACACCTGACAACTCATCTCTATACTTACGGACAGGTAATGCTTGGACTGATACAATTTCAATCAGAATTAATCTGCAGACGCCATTCAAAGTGGATGTCGAACCGATTGTTGAAGATGAGCAAGAAATTGTGATGGGCGACATTCGTCTTGTAGCAGAGGATACCGAGGAAGGTGTTGAAGGAATCGCGATTACAGTTTACCTAGAGGATAAAAACAACTCCCGGCTTGATGAAGTTGTGATTGTAACCGACTCAAACGGAATTGCGAATTTCGAATTTAATGCGGAACCTCCATATGGCGATACATCTGAGTATGGTGAATTAACTCTTAAGATGTCAATATCATCCAACTACATACTTTCTGATGAATCAATGTCAGAATTTAACACTCAATTCAATTCAGGTTTCACGCCAGATTATTCCTACGATGGTGAGGATGGAGACGCACCTTGGTGGCTATACTTGATTGCCATATTGGTAATTGGAGCTGCTGCTGCATACGTAATTATGAGGCGACGTGCTACGGATGCGGCTAAGGAACTTGCAAACATATTCTCCTATACTGCTGAATTGTTGGCGGCAGGAGATTCGATGCGAGAAGCAATTTTCCAATGCTATGAGAGTATGGTTCACGTACTAATGGGCCGTGGATTCTTACGACGAGATTTCGAAACTGTTCGAGAGTTCGAGATGGCGATTAGAACGGCTTTACCAAATTTATCTGAGGACTCACTGAATGCATTAGATGCAATTTTCGAAGAGGCAAGATACAGTCGCCACGAGATGAGCGAGAGTCACAAAGCAAGTGCACAGGAAGCATTGACCCGTGTGGTTGCAGAAATTGGACAGATTATTGATATCCCAAACCGATGATTACCAACGGATGTCGAGTACGCCACCGGTGATTGTAGCTTTGATAGAATCTACTTCTGCGGGGAGAGGCATACTTCTCTCAAAACTTCCAACTCTAAGTTTGAGGGTACTATGCCCTTCCAGTTCTCCTTTAGACAATTTAATGGAATCCATTTCTGCGCCATGAAGAGGGATAGACAACCCATCAGAATATCTGCGTCCATTCAACTCTTCGATTACCCAGTTGAGTCGTCGCTCGGGTGCAATTTCTGCCATGTGGGATTCAGGAAGTTCTCCAGATGTAACTAACATCATGGTGTGACGGTCTCTCACTTCTGCGAGATGATCTCCTGATATCTCAAAAGCAGCATGCAGTTCGCTTGGCGAAACATCGAGCCCGTCGCTAACAGTCTGGATTTCGACCTCGTCCCACTCTTCCATCATACCCCCTCCTGTGGCGGGACATATTGAACCTTTCAGGTATCATCTTCCCGTTTTACTTTAGCAAAAAAGCGTTTTGCGAACCTTCCAGAACCCTCAAAATCACTCACCTGATTCATCTTTATGTCTGGCGGAAAACATATTGAGTATGTACGTTCGATATTTCTTCTATCTAGAAGTACGATAAGTGCTCTATCTCCCATCGCTCTTATCGGCCGCCCCATAGCTTGTAGAATTGTATTTATTGCCGGTTGAGAATTTGCATATCTCCAGTAGTTACCTTGGCCAAATTTGTCCTTGATGTAATTTCCATATGCCTTTTGGAATACTGATGGTGGTGCGTTTTGTATTCCTACGCAAATAACTGTGTCAAGAATTCCTCCTGCATAATCTACACCTTCGGATAACCTTCCACTAAAAACTCCAGCAACGACGATTCTTTTTCCCTTTCTTGGTGCTTCTTCAAGGTCAATAAGCAATGCATTGATGTCCTGCTTGCTCCAAGTTTTTGATTCGATAACTTTCTTTGTTCCAGGCAGGTACATAGTCCCATCAAAAATTTCTTCCAATGCACTATATGATGGCACGAAAATTGCAACATTTCCAGGCGTGTTTTGTACAACTGCACTGATATGATTCCTAATTCTCTCCGAATTTTCCTCGCCCCTTTCTCTGAATAGAGTAGTGACATCAGTAGCAACTACAATCGGTCTGCGTTCTTTTGCAAATGGAGATGGTAGGATTAATTGTCCTCTCATTTGTTTTGGGATTCCAAGCAAATCAGCGAACATGCTGGGAGGGTTCAGAGTTCCTGACATCAATATCGCCCCTGAAACCCTTTCAAAAATTGGTCCAGCTACCAGTCCGGCATCCAAAAGATGAGTAATAATCCGTCCATCTCTTCCTTGTCCATCAAATACCAAACATAGTGCTGTTCCTTTGCCGAATCTATCGAGTACATCGATTTGATGCGCAAGTAGATGCGCTGAAGGCTCGTTGTCACCATCTTCGTCTATCTCGACCTCATTTGTTTCGAGAAGTTCCCTGAATAGTTTCAATCGGATTTTCTTTTCTGGATTTGCAAATACTGTATCTTGTCCTGTTAATGTGGATTGGCTAACATGTGTAGATACTTTGTCAAAAGCTTCCTCTAACCATGACAGGACATCTTGTGCCTGAATTTGCATTTCATTGTCATTTTCAAGTTCGGAAACCAATCGCTTGAACTCTCTAGTCAATATTTGCCTAAATTCTTTACAGACTTCAAGACTCCAGCGTTTTAATTCAATTGAATCATTTATGGCCTGATTTATTGTTGCAACTCGTTGTAGATTTCCTAAGTGCTCTTCTACTTCGCTAATCGCATTTCTTACCATAGTAGGAGTCAGTCTGCTCTGCATTCCTCTGCGAACTCTATCTGGTAGGTTGTGTGCTTCATCGACAATAATTATCAAATCATCTAAGCGCAAGTCCATGGCTTTCAAGGAAGCATTCCGAACACCTTCAATGAAGAGATGATTGTAATCACATACTATGACTTGAGCCTCTTTGGCAGCATTTCTTGCTGCTTTCCATGGGCAAGTTTGTGTTTTTTGGCCATTTTCAGTATGGGTTTTGCTCATCTCTACCAGTTCACCGACGTGCAAAGGATCTGATAGGATTCGTCTCTCAAATTCAGGGGCTGAAGTTAACCATGGTATACATTGGCGATTTTTGCGATGATTCGAACAGAGCAAAGAGAAACTTGCGCCTCTATTTCCTGCAAATGGCTGGACACACATACTAGATTGACCAATCATATCTACCAAGGAGATTTTCTCTTGACCACTAATATCATTGATTTGGCGAACGGTATCAACTACAATTTTGTGTTGACTCTGTCTTGGAGTTAGAAACATCACGGTCTTTCTCTCTGGTCCAGAGATAGCGAATTCGAGAGCAGCAGCTAATGCTGCCGCGGTTTTTCCAATGCCAGTAGGGGCACTTGCAAGATGTGCTCCGCCTTGTGATAGCGCATCTAGGCATGCTGCAATCATCTCTGTTTGCCCTTCCCTTGGAGTGGGATGAGCAAGCCAAGATAGTCCTGCCTGGTCACGCATGTCGGTATGGCTTCGTCGAAGGTATTTGAGGTTGAGCCTATTCGATGCGCGGCCGCACCGTTTGAGTAAATTGCACCCAGATGTGGGGTCTGGGTGCGTGTGGAACTAACCCTACTCAACAAGCGGGGTCGGAATCGGAGTCCCCCCGGTCATCAACCGGGGGGACGTGTGTTGGGTTGCCAGTTTGTGCTAATTTAGCACGTAGACGTAGTGCAGCGAAACAAATGTTGTCTGGCAAATCAACAATTGTTCGGAAGGTGGGAGGATTATCGTTTCCAATTTCGTCCTCCCAGCGCATTTTCCCATCCCCTCCATTATGTGGCTCTCACCCTGTTTTCACTCAGTGAACTCCTTACGTCCTACGGTTTTACTTCGAGCAACTTCTAGCCCTTCAGTAAGAATATCATTCAGCTCAGTCTCTTCTTGGATTATTTTACGCACGTAATCTTGCAATCCTTGAGATGCCGCTTGTTGGTTACTGATTCCATGGAGTTCGTATAGATCTCCTAGTCTACTCTTCATAGAGCGTCCAACTGGAATAGTAATAGTATCCATATCAGGAAGTAGAGGTTGGCCCTCTAAGAATAATCGAATTGCTGCTCTAATGACATCGCTTCGGTTTCGTGCTCCATCAAGTCCGACTCGAGCGTCTAGAAGAGATACTTCTTCGTCGGTGATTCGCAGTGAAACCAGTGTATTTGGTGTGGTCATCCGCATTCCTCGTATCTTGTCCACAGAAGAGGGGGTATATAATATGTATTACAGATGATTACAATTTGAAATACAGTTGATTACAATAAAACCGACTTATTGAGGCACATTCAAATGTAAAATATGCCAGCGAAGTGATATGGTCGGCCAATTTCACTTCTTGCGCCGACTCGGAATTCCTGGTAGTGCGGTTACTGTACTTTCACAACTTTCTCACGGAGAGAAAACTACAGCCGAGATGTCAAAGAATTCTGGTTTATCGAAAAGTGCAATACTCAGTGGAATAAAGTATTGGCAACAATTTGGCGTTGCGAGGCGACACGATACCAACAAGTGGCAACTCAATGAATTGGATTATGTCCAAGAAATGGTTGCAACTTTGAAAGATGAAGAGAGTGAATTAATTTCATCTATTGAAATAATTGACGAACTAATCGTTGATGTTTGAAATGGTAATACTCAAACAGTAAGCACATTCAGGTGATAACATGGCCCTAACCGCTAGTCGAGGATTGTACCTTTATCTCGAAGTACTTAGAACAGCTCTTAATGATGGAATAGTCACAGATGATGAGGCCTCAATTCTGAAAGTGTTAGCGGTAGCATTGGGCGTTCAACCTTCTAATGTCGCTGAGGCATTGGATATTGCTCGTGGGCTTGATCCTTCCCCAATCATGGATGCTGCAACATATTCTGCACATCAAGTTGGAGACGCTACAACATATCAATCGGCTCTTGTTGCTGCACTTGATGATGAAGTCATCTCTGAGGATGAATGGGCTATGCTTGAGAATCTAAGAGCACTGTTTGGAATTCAGCCTGACCAGCATGCACTCATTGAGGAAGCGATTAGTGCAATGTCTGCGTCAGATGAGAATGGTGAGCGTAGGCTTGAACGTCTGGAGAGGTTCAACACCGTCTGTCCCTACTCCTAGAGTACTCTAGTTGTGGCAACGCTTGTAAGGGGCCTTAAGGTGGGCCGGCTAACACAAGTTGTGTTTGAGGGTGCTAGAATGAGTGTCATTCATGAAATATTTGAGAAAGTAAAGAGTCGAGACCCAGATCAGCCTGAATTCCATCAAGCAGTTTGGGAAGTATTGGAATCCTTAGAACCAGTTCTAGAGAATCATCCCGAGTTCGTAGAAGCAGGTATTGTCGAGAGAATTGTAGAGCCAGAGCGCCTAATCCATTTCAGAGTACCTTGGGTCGATGATAATGGTAAGACTCATACAAACCGTGGATATAGAATCCAGTTCAACAGTGCCATTGGCCCTTACAAGGGCGGACTGAGGTTCCACCCCTCTGTAAACGCTTCAATTCTGAAGTTCCTCGCTTTCGAGCAGGTATTCAAGAACAGCCTGACAACTCTGCCTATGGGTGGAGGAAAGGGTGGTTCTGACTTCAACCCAAAGGGTAAGTCAGAAGGTGAAGTTATGAGGTTCTGCCAATCTTTCATGATGGAATTGTGGCGACATATCGGTCACAACTGTGACGTACCTGCTGGAGACATCGGTGTCGGAGGTAGGGAAATTGGTTACATGTTTGGAATGTTCAAGAAGTTACAGAACGATTTCCAAGCAGG
>CAZEXE010000034.1:0-16600 GCA_964516645.1 uncultured Candidatus Poseidoniales archaeon | reverse complement strand
ACTTCGTCTTCAACAATCTCAGTTAGATGTTCTTTGAGTGACTCAGCAGCCATGTTCTTACTGAACATGTATGCGAAAACACCTACCGCTAATAATGCTCCAATCGTTATTGGCAGCAATAGGTTGGTAGAATTGTCCTCAATAGTTTCCCAAGTAACCGGGTTGGTTGTAGCAGTACCGCTTGAAACCACATCGAAACCTTCGAAGTGATAAGGTACGAAAATAGTACACTCAAGTATTAGTTCTCCTTCAACAGCAGAATCCCAATTCATTGGGATATCGATAGTTTCACCTACTCCAGCAGTATATGGTACATTGACTCCCACATTGGCATCGGTTCCATTGGAAGTACAATCAATCAGGAATGTGGCAGCTGCAGCCCCATTGTTGGTCACGGTAGCCATGACTCCAAGCCTAGAATCAACATTATTTTCATCTGCACTTTCTACAAGTGAATCAAATGACAAATCAGGCAAATCTAGTGTTACATCGAAGTGATTGACCTTTGGTAGATCATTGATATGTTGCTCATAATCACCCCATGGGGTGGAAAGAACAACCAAGCCACTAGCACTCTCTTCATGCACAATACCATCCCCATCCTGCCACTGAATCATTCGATCTCTTTCATCCAAGGCGATTTCAATTACATTATCACCTAAGTTGTTTGAATCAAATGTGTTGTTGTCTCCCAGTGGAGAGGTACTAATCGAATCGTATCCCATGTTGTAGCCATAGAATACAACATATCCATTCTGTACCCCAATGGTTCGGGTTGACAGGATGTTTACCCAGTTGTCTGTAACTCCACCCGTTCCAATTGAGTTTGTCCATGTTACACTCGCATCATCCCAGATGATGATGTCCTCATCGCTAATTCCGCCCGAAAGAGAAGAATCAGTCACGCTGATTGACCCGGTCACATCAATTGGGCCAGTGCTGGTCATCTGAGCCCCATTTAATGTGCAAGTACCTGCACAAGATATTCCTGCGCCAAAGATTGAACCAGTTACAAGTAAGGTTCCCTGAACATCAATACTCCAAGCATTTGTTCTGTCTGGAATTACAAGTGATGTTCCATTTCCAGATAACTGGTCAGCATCAAGCATCACAGGTGTGCTCCCTTGGGGTGACAATGTGATGGTACTAATGGAAGAAATTTGGAAAGGATGTGTAGTGATATTTACAGTGATGTTTTCAACATCTAAATCACCATTCCAATCAAACTGAGTGCCGGTCCAATTCGCAGTGGTCTCATTGTTTATTTCGATGTCAATTTCGTAAAGGACTTCATCTGCGAAATCAATCCGTAGTACTCCAGTCTCTCCAAGGAATCCAACAGGTACATTCACGTTTGCAGTTCCTGCTAAGTTCAACATGGGTGGTGCAACCGCATTCATTGTACCTGAAACTACCATAGTAGATCCCTCTTCAACTACAATAGAAGTGTTTTCTGCGACTTCATAATCTCCTGAAATCGTCCAAGTTGCCCCGTTTGTGACTGCATATGAACCAGAAAGAATGCCGCTTGAATCTTCTTCAGCATCTGCAGAAATGTCTGTAGCAGAGACAAATGGTTGGCTAAGTAAAATGATTAGAGATAGTAGCAAAGCTCTTCGCATGATTGGCTCACAATGGAGCAAGCAAATGAAACATACCCCGTTTTTATTCATCAATAGGGCACATCTTTCCAACCAATTTTGTAACCAATCAAGTTGAAAGAACGGTGTAAAATTGGCGTGATTACCACAAGTAACACCATTGGTAGAATCAAATCTCTATCTCCATGATTGGAGCCAGTTAGGAATAGTTGTCCAAATACGAAAACAGAAATTGCAAATGGCAAAGTGTCGAGTAGTGGTGCTTTACTCGACACATCACCTTCTCTCTTCATACCTCTTCTGCGCTTGAAATAGGAGCCAGTTGAATCACCAATTAGGCTGGTAAAACCAAGGAATGTGCCAAGTACAAATGCACTTGCTGCCCACCCAGTAGCAGCTTCAGTCGGTGAAATGAAAATCCAGTTTCCATCAACCATTGTCATCAGATAACAAAGTAGGCCACTTGTTAGGGAGCCTCCGATTAAACCGTTCCAAGTTTTACCATCTCCAAGAAGCCGATTTCCATCCTTATGCACCCTCCCTCCATCGATAGGCCAAGGGCCATATCCGGTCTTTGGAAGCCATTTACCCCACATCATTGCAAAGGTGTTTACCAAGAAGCCAGGAAGATAAATCCAAAGCGTGAATAACATCATCTCAAGGAGGCTGAAATCAGTCATTGAATCGATGGTGTGGGATTAGGCCTTTGAACCCAATGGCGTTTTGTCTTGCGCGATGGCCTTATGTGCCTCTCAATAATGGAACGACCATGGCAGGATTATCGGTCTTAGTTGTGGGAGGCGGAGGCCGTGAACACGCATTGTGTTTAGGTTTAGCAAGAAGCGATTCTGTCGGTGAAATTCACTGTGCTCCAGGAAATGCCGGCACTGCAGAACTAGCGACCAATCACGCGTTTAGCGAGGTTTCAGACTTGATCCATCTGGCTTTCCAATTAGGTGTTGATTTTGTCGTTGCAGGCCCTGAAGGTCCTCTCTGTGAAGGATTAGCGGATCGGTTGGCGATGATGGATGTTCCTTGCTTTGGACCGGTTGCCGCTCTTGCGAGATTGGAAGGTAGCAAGTTACATGCAAAACAAGTCATGCAGGAAAATGGCATACCTACTGCATCCTTCCATGTGTTGGGCAAAGACAGCGACATTGATGCTGCATTAGATGATTTTTCTGATAACCCATGGGTTGTGAAGCGTGATGTGTTAGCCGGCGGTAAAGGAGTGGTTGTCACCGAAGACCGAGAAGAAGCTAAACAGTTTATTGAGGATTCAATTCAAAGTGATGGTCAAGTTTTACTTGAAGCATTTTTGCCCGGTGAAGAGGCAAGTATGTTGGTTGTAATGGATGGTAGTGGCTATGTTTGCATGCCTGCAAGTCAAGACCACAAAAGGGAGTTTGAAGGAGATAAGGGTCGAAACACCGGAGGCATGGGTGCTTATGCACCTGCGCCTGTATACACTGGTGAAGTAAAGGCGAAAACAATCGAGAGAATAGTTGAGCCAATGCACAAGGCGCTTTCTAATCGAAGAGTACCCTACCGCGGGGTATTGTATGTTGGATTGATGATAGATGAGCACGGGGATCCATATGTTGTCGAATTTAATGTGAGATTTGGTGACCCTGAATGCCAAATCACAATCCCACTTATCGCTTCAGATTTAGGCGAGTTATTAGGTGCGGCATCAAGAGATGAATTGGCAACAATCAATGTACAATTCCATGACAAGCACGCGTTAACGGTTGTGCTCGCTGCAGAGAATTATCCAGGTGCTGTTGAGAAGGGTAGAGAGATAACAAATCTGCCTGAATCGACTGTGGATACATGGGTTAATCATGCTGGCACAAAAATCGAAAATGGACAACTTTTGTCGAATGGAGGCAGGGTCCTTTCTTGCACAGGAATTGGCGAGACTCTCGAGGACGCTGCCAACAAGGCTTACGCCTTGATTGAGCCTATTGGGTTGTCCGGCTCTCATTATCGTCGTGATATCGGGCATAGAGCACTATGACCGTTATTTCCACTGCAGCCTTTCAGTACATCGTTTTCTCTAAGCGCCTCTACAATGAATCTCATTTGCTAATAGGGAACGCATAAAAAGGGACCTTTGGTGGCCGCAGTGCTACAGCCTTTAGGCTGCACCTAGAAAACTAGAGGGAAAAACAATGTCGACAGAAAACGACGAGAAAAATGGAGCGCAAAGCGCAATGTTAGGGTGGCTGATTGCACCCCTAGCAATTTTGATGGCGCTCCTCGCTGACTATGGCCTAAACTTCGGTTTAGTCCTTGAGATGAATGAAATGAAACCATTTGCTGTAATTGCAATTGCAGCAGCACTTGGAATGGCACCACGTGTCTTGAAAGAATTTGAAATCATCCATCAAGGTGCAGCACTTTCCCTCGCTACCCTTGTTGTCTCACTCGTTCTTTCGGAAGGAGTTGCGATGTACATGGACTCAAACTTCCTAGGTTTGATCTTCTTCATCGTAATGTTTGGTGGATATATTTTGGATTCAAACGGACGCCATGAATGGAATACTGTTATGATTTTCAGTTTCACAGGATTGTGGACTGCAATTATGGCAGCAGCAAACTTTGCAGAGAACCAAACCAGCCTCTACACCTTTGAAGGACAAGAGTACATCAGAACCTCTGCTTGGCAAGAAGCAACAGGATTTGTCTTCTTCAACACCTTGGCAGTGTTCGTAATTCTTGGATTACTTGCTGCGGTTCTACTTCGTGGAATCCTTGCACCCGCTACTGATAAGGGATGGTTTGGCTACATCAAATCAAACGATGATTACTGGAACCCTGCAACACTTCCTTTACAAATCGCATTAGCGGTCTGGGCAGCGACTCACATCGCTGTGATGTATTACTTCAATACTCTTGGAGACATGGATGTCCTTGCGATTTGGTCTGAAGATGGTTATCACGGATATATCGGCTTCTGGCCAGCTGCATTGACTGGAGTCGTTGCACTAACTTGTGCTTGGATGTGTGCTGAGCGTTGGTTCACTCGTGCTTTATTCATTGGTTCAATGTGGATTCTTTACATCGTATCTTCACTGTATGAGTCCGGTCACTGGGCGAATGAAAACTTCGAAGGTACTTGGGCGGTATGGATTTGGTTCGGTATCACATTCTTCATTGGAGTTCTAATCTATTGGTTTGCAACTCACGAAGACTATGGTGGATGGATGAACAGAGAATTACACGAGCCAAGCCAGGCACGTGTATTCTGGTCCAATCACTGGGCAGGAATCATGACTTTCATGGCATTCCTTGTTGCACTAGCAATTAGGGTGCAGTGGTACTTTGTACCCTCAATGAATTCGGCTGGATTGGAATCCTGGGATCTTACCGGTGGTTCTGACCCTTGGTACATGAAGAGAGTTGTCGACTATGTTATTGCAGAAAATGCTCACTTGATTTGGGACGCTGACAGAAACTATCCAGTTGGAGGCATCAATCCTCGTCCACCATTGTTTTCATGGTCTATGGCCTTAGTTGCCATGCTACTGACTAACCTTGGAATTTCATCTGAATCTTCAGTGTGGTATGCAATGCTTGCTCTACCTGCTATCTTCGGTGCACTAACCGTGTTCCCAATGGCTGGAATTGCTAAGGATAACTTCGGAAAGGGAGCAGGAGTAATCGCTGCTTGGCTGATTGCATTCATGCCAACTCACGTCCAAAAATCGACATGGGCGATGGCTGACCACGATTCGTACGTACTGCTATTCTTGACTGCTGCGTTCATGTTCTATCTACGTGCGGTGAAGGAAGGTGGCGATGATCGTCTTTCTCGTCATACCAATGCTTATCCATCTGGAATAATCAAGGCGATGGCCGATGTTCTCAAGCACCGAAGAAAGGCATCTGCAAATGCAATTGCAGCCGGTGTCTGTTTCGGTATTGTTGCTCTTGGATGGAAAGGATTCGTATATGGTCCAGCAATCATTTTCCTTGCATATTTCGTGCAAGTTGCGATGAATATGTTCAGAAGAAGGGATAGTACAATCCTATCTGCCTTGAACATCATGATGCTTGGAACTATTTTCATTATGGTTTTACCATTCTATGGACATCCACAATTGGACCTAATCTTGAACTCGACTGGATTGACGCCACTGCTATTCATTACACTATTCACAGTAGCAATAGCGTGGATTACTACAGGTTTCCGAGACAAGCCTTGGCTACTAGTACTGGGTTCATTGTTTACAGGCGGTATTGTATTCGGAGTTATTCTGTATCTCTTACAGATGGCAGATATTTCCAACGCATGGAACATTCTAACCACAGGTTCTGGATATTTCACTAAGAACAAGATTTTCGGAACTATTGCTGAAGCAAGTGCTCCAAGTCGTGGGCAGTTGTTCGCATCCTTCGGGCCGATTGTATTCGTTCTAGCAATTGTAATGGGAATCATTGCATTGTGGGATGGTATTGTCAAGAAGAGTCAGACAAAGTTGATTCTAGGCATGTGGGTAATCGTTGCTGCATACATGGCTTGGTCTGCTGGAAGATTCCTTTTCAACGCTGCACCTGCAATGGCTGTTATGGGTGCCTGGGGTATTGTTACTCTATGGGGCGCTAGTGGTGCTAGCAACATGGCACGTTCATGGAGAAGAATGGGTATTCGCACTCCAGGTGAAAGAATCTCTAATGCTCGAAAGGCAGTTTGGAGAACTCCACAATTCAGTGCTATCGGTCTTGTACTCTTGATGCTGGTAAGCCAGCACGCGAGTTATGGTATCGATGCAGCAATGCCATCCTCTTCACGCCATGAAACTGAAATGGATGAGACAATCTACAACATTGCTCCTGATATTTTGCGATGGAATGACTTTGGATTCTCACTCCTTGATGATTCCAAGTATGATGAGAACTCACGCTGGTATCTAGGTGCATTTGGTTCTGGATACAATGATAGAGGTTGGAATATGGCTTATGATTGGCTGTCTAAACAAGATGCAGATCAACCATATTCCGATAGACCCGCATTCGTATCATGGTGGGATTATGGTTTCCAAGCTTTAGAAACTGGAGAACACCCATCAGTATCTGATAACTTCCAGTCTGGAATTCCTGCTACTGGTAACATGCTTCTTGCAAGAAGCCAGGAAGATTTGGCTGCAATGTTCATTTGGAGATTATCTGAAGCAGACTTGTCTTACAACGAAGCAAGAACAGGTGAAAGAGTACATACTAACTCATTCTTGAACACACTTACAAACCACTTGTCGCCTGAACAGAAATCTGAATTCGTTACCATTCAAACCAATATGGATTCTGATGGAGTTGTTGAGCGTTCATTCAAGGTTATTCAAGTGAATGGAGATGTGGTAATGGCTGAAGGCCGTCTGATTGATGATGGTGTATTCGGAAAAGACCCTCAAACATATTACAAGGTCTATGAAAACGGAGAGGCATTGCCTTGTCCAACAGATTACGAATGTGTTGGAGATTATGCTTTCATCCATAAGGAAGAGGCACAACCGATATTCAACAACAATGTCCGTGCGGCTTCAGATACTCAAGACAATACGACCCACTACATCTTCGGTGACTATTGGTATACTTCTGACTTGATTGAAGAATATGATTCTGTAAGTACTGGAATTCACCGTAAGAATGCGGGTATTGCATTGGTCACTCAAATGCTGATTTCTTCATTGGATAGCGAAGACTTACACTCATTGTATGTTGATTTGTCGAACAATGCGATTTACTCAGTTCAGGATTACGAAGGTGCACCTGGTGAAACAATCACTAGAGACCATGAAATCAGATATTTCGCAATCGATAACAGATTGTATCCTCGTGCAGGATTATACAGTTCTGAGTATAGCGGTGGAAGCCCAACAGGAATTTTCGCTGCTCCAACTATCCTTTCAGGTCAGGACTTTGCAACCTTCATGGATGAAGTTTACATGACTACACGTGGTCAATTCAACGACGAAATGACCCGTGAGGAATTCGATGAAGAAATGCGCAAGGATGTGTTGAACCAACAATCCGGTGCTACATTCGATCCGTTGAGTTTGGTTGATATTAGAATCGACCATACTCCTGCGTTCTTCGATACAATGCTTGCTCGAACATATGTCGGTTATGGTGCATCCTCACTAGGATTCGCAACTACAGAGCAACCAGGACAACACTTCGGTCAATCTGGTACACCTAACTCAATTATGACAAACGCAGTACCTCTACCTGGTGCAATGATGAATCACTTCGTAATAGCCAATTGGTACAATGCTGAGAATGAACACGAAACACTTGGCCAAGCAAATACACTTGTCAAGATAATGAAGTATTATCCAGGTGTTGAAGTAGGTGGCACAGTTTCAATGTCAGATGATGGACAACCTATGTCGAACGTTAGAATCCTAATCGAAAGAGATGCATTCTCTGGTGAGGATGAAACCGATCTTGATGGGGACACATACTGGATTCCAATCGGCTATACTGATGCTGACGAAAATGGCGAATGGTCATACACCGTTCCAGCAGGTAAGATTCGAGTCTCAGCTTATGCGGGAATATTCAATGATCTTGAAGCTAAAGATACAATCAGGTCTGGCGAATATGCATCAGGCCTAGGTGATTTAACTGTAGATACTAACGAGAACCGTGAAACCAATTTAATCACTGCATTACTTGGAAAAGTTGCAAACATGTCTTGGATGGGTGAAGTAACTCAGAACATCACTGGTGCTCAAGCAGATCGCCTAGCAGACTTCGATGGCAACTTTGACATCTCAGTCGATTCAAGTGGTGTATCTGGAACCGTTACATGGACAGGACATGAATCATTCGAGGGAGATGCTCTTGATGGAATGGATTTCATTCTAAGAAACATCTGGGAAATGACAGGCAACTACACAGTAACCACAACTAGTGGTTCATTCACCACTGAAGCGGGTGATTCAAGAGTGATTCAGGGAACCGGTGAGGTTACTTTCACTACTGAAGGTGTATTCGATACCCAAGGGAACACTGGAATAGTACACGGATTCACTGGCAATTACACTCGTACTGTAATTGATGGGCGTTCATACACTGCCAATGCATCATTTGATGGTGTAGGTATAATTGAAGCAAACTGGATAGACTATGATGCTCCAAATTGTGTTGAAGAAACAGTTGATAACGAGACGATTCAAACTTTGCCTACTTTCAATGAAACGGTGGATAATGAAACAGTAACATCAACTCATACTGCATGTTTGACGGATGAGGCAGACACATACCTATTCGAGGGACTTGTGAATGCCAACGGAAGATTGACTGCTGATGGTCAAGTAATCGTTGTCAAGTACCTTGATGGGGAAACATTCGAGGGAACTGGATTCTATGAGGGAATCGGTACAGCAAATGGAACAGGATTGTTCATCGGCGAGGGTACATTCTCTGGACCAATGGTGGCTCCAGGTTCATTCTACAAGACTGGTTTGATGCCAGGAACCTACAATATGATTGCATTAATGGAGAATGGAAAAGAGATTCTATTGCCAGACCCTGTAGAGGTAACAATCGAGCCTTCGACTGATTTGGATATGAAGATGCCAGGTTCAATCTTTGAGGATACGCTATATGCTGATTATTTCACAAATGGCGACCCTACTCCCCTACCGAATTCAACAATTGAATTGGTGGACTTAGACTTAGCAGAAGATGCTGATCCTGTGTATATTGTTACTGATGAGAATGGTTCATTCAGCTATGGGCCATTGCCAACAGGATACTACCAGTGGAGAGTTGATATCGATGACGATGGATGGTATGAAGTTGAAGAAAACTTCACCGTTGGATTTGATTCAGCAAATATGTCACTAGCAATTTCAGTTCCAACAAAGAGAGACATTGTAATCAACTTACATGATGGTGGTTCTGGATTAGATTTGTCTAACCGAACATTAACTTTCACCAACACTGAAAGTACCGATTTGAACCCGTTCGTGGTTACTGCATCATCTGATGAAAATGGTGTTGTACACGCTGAAGTTGCTATGGGACAGTGGATTATTTCTGATGAAAACGATGATGATTATGTTCTGTGGCACGAAACTGAGGTCACGACAGACGATGTCGAACTTAACTTGACTTATGCAGTCAGTGTTTGGGTCAATGGTACGATTTGGTCTTTCGATGAAGAAATCCTTCAGGACCCTCAATTTAACACACCATCTGATGTGCCTGAAGAATTGAGAGAGCCTGCTACTAATGTCAAGATTGAAGCACGCTCTGGAATGATTATATTGGAATCAATTTCTGATGTGAATGGTACTTATTCTTTCAGAATGCCTGAGACTTTGGTTTTCCATGTAACTGCAGAGAGTTTTGCTGGAAGTGCTAGCAACACTCTAACTGCAGGGATGCTGATTACCAACGCATCTCAAGTTACAGAGACCGACCTATTCTTGGTTAGTTCAAACATCATTCAGGGAACTATCTGGTTGAGAGATTCCCCAGTGAACGGCTCTGGTGTCATATGGGGAAGTGGCATCTCTGGTTCAATGGGTGCAGAAGTTATTGCAACCGATTCCAACGGATTGGAGTGGAGAGATGAGATTGATGATGCTGGTACATTCCTTGTACACTTGAATGATGGAAATTGGACAATGACCGTTTCAAACTCAGACATGAATGTCGCTCCTGTGATAGTTAACTCCGAGAACCTAACAAATCAAGTTGATTTGGTTGCAAACCCGGCAAATGTTTCACTAACAATGCGGGTCTTCCTCGATACCAATGACGATGGAGTTTGGGAGAACGGCACTGCAATCACTCCAACATTCAATATTACTGCAGCCAATGATTACGGTCTTGATTTACAGGTTACAGAAGACATGTATAATGCAACTACTGGCGAACTGACAATCGATTTGTCAGTTGGACATTACATCGTTGAGATATTTGAGGACAACCCGCGAGATGAGAATGCAAGCGACTATCGCAAGTATGCACCTGGATTACCAAATATAGACATTGGACTTGCTCCTATGGGAGAAGCGATTGATCTAATGATATCACCTGAATACTTAGTCAGTGGAACTGTCACGATGGAAAGTGGATTCCCTATGGATAACTCCACTGTATGGCTGCGAAATGAAGCTGGCGACGATTTCTATCCTCTTGTCACAGATGAGAATGGAACCTTCGCAGAATATGTACCTCATGGCGAGTGGTTTGTTGAAGTTGCTGAATACTTGGCAGATAGTAATGAAACTGAGATTTTCAGAGATGTTCTAAATGTAGATGCAGCAATTACTGACATCACTTGGAAGACAAAGACGGCAATGGTTGTGAATATGCAATTGCAAGAAGCCCTGACCGGTTCTAACATCACAGCAACACGAATCATTGCTGTAAGTCTAGATGGTCTAGGAAATGTAAGCCTTGGTCCATCTGACAATGAAGGTATGATCAGTGAAGTATTGATGCCAGGTAACTGGACATTGATGCTAAATCGAACTGAGAACTTGGAAATGTGGTCTCTTGAACAGGGACTTTACAACTCCTCAGACAGCATGGTAAACAATTCTTGGGAAGCAGGAATTGTTAATATCGAAAAGTCAGTATTGATTGGAGGCAAAATTTTCTGGGACCTTGATGAGAATGATTCACCTTCTTCTAGTGAAGGAATCGAAGATGTCAATGTTTCAATTACCAGTGCTAGTGGATTTAATGAGTCTGTAATTACCGATGCAGAAGGCGCATGGAGACTATTCGTCCCAATCCGTGACAACTATTCCGTTGTTGCACAGAAGGCTGGATTTGCCACAGTAAACTATACTGATGGAAACAATAGTTTCTACACTGTCAATGATACCCACGAAAGCCGCGACTTCGAAATGAGCGCAGGAGTGGTATCAGTCTCAGGAAATGTAACTGACATTCTTGGTGCAAGCACTAGATTGGATGGCGCTACAGTAACACTGTATCCCGCGAGTGGAATCGTAAGAGACCCAATCTCAATTACATCCACATCATATGCTAATGACACATTGTCATGGACAGGAAGCATTCAGCCTGGAGATTGGATTGTTGTAGTTGAAGGAACAGACTTCGATGAGAACGGTGGCGGTATTGCTATTGGATTGTTAGAAGCATCGGTTCAGGAAGGTGCGTCTCTAGATCTTGTGATGGAGAAGGGTGGTCTACTTTCACTCTCCACCTCATGGCTATCTATCGAAAACGAGCAATTCCATGCTGGTGATATTCCTGAAGGCGTCGATGTTGAAATCGACCTTGGTGGTGACCTAGTTTGGGAAGTGCCATTCGATGCTAACGGAGAATTGGAAATGGTTCTACCAGTAGGTAATGTAATTCTAGATGGCGAATTTGATTCAGTTCAACACGACTTGAATTTGACTATGGAGTATAACGCAGGATTATCTGTCGATGTAATGCAGGATACAGCTGAAGACAGAGTAATGGAGTTCACACGCCGTGTAAACTCCGACCTAATCGTAGAAGTAATTTCAGTTACTGAAAACACCGCAATGTTCGATAGTTCTGATTTGACCGAACTAACTGCAATTGAAGATGGGGATGGATACAAAGTAATCACCTTGAAGTTGAATTTGACTTATGAGGGAACAGAAGTATCTGACCAATTCACTGTTTCAGGTGGGCTTGGAGTAACACAGGATGCAGAATTCTGGTCAGTTGAATATCTCAATTCTAGTGGTGATGGAGAATGGACAGATGTAATGGATGTAGCAATGGGCATAGGAGTCAACAACTCTGACCCAGCTCAAGTTCTAACCCGAGAAGTCGATGTTAGAATCACACTGCCATTGCAGAACCAGTCACAAACTTATGATGACGGCCATGCAGTTAACATGCGCTTCACCGCTGATGGCGGACTTAGTGAAGCAAGTGTTAGAGTCAATGTACCTCAACAGTACAATATTTCTCTAATCGACGCACCTGTATCTATCGGTGTGGGAATTGGTGATGAGACATTAGTTACTTTGAGAATCGTTAATGATGGAAATGGTGACGACACGGTCTCAGTTCAATCCAGTCTATTTTGTGATGGTTGGCAAGTTACCCCAGGTATCTCAAACGTCACAGTTGCTGCTGGAAGTGAGCGTAGCCAGTCCTTTACAATATTTGCATCTTCAGAGGCATCTTCTGAAGAATCTTGTACGGTAGAATTTACTGCAGATAGTGAGGGAGAGTTTGAAACTCAAACTCAATCCACAAGTGCAATTATTTCGGTTGCTAAATTGATAATCGATGAGGGAGGAGTTGAACCTAGAAATGCAGAAGCTAAGGCAAATGCAGATGGGCAATTCATAATCCCAATTAGAAACGACGGATTCTTGACAGCGAGCGATGTAATCGTTTACTTAGAGGCAGATGAATTAGGAGATACAGATTATCCACAACAGCAGGTAACGATTACTGTGCCTGCAAATGGTGTAGCATTTGCATCATTCGATTACTCTGATTTACCTCCTGGCGATGCTAGATTGAAGGTAACAATCGATGTAATCGGAACACCAACTCATGAGGATAGCGACACTTCAGCGATTCTTACCATCAAGTTCTCCAATATGGCGGACGAAGATGGAGAATCTCCATGGCTGGTAGTTGTAATCATCGCATTGACTGCATTAGTCCTATACGGTGGATACAAGACTGCAAGAAAGGGATCATCTGGTCGCTTCTGATACGCTCCTGTTGAATCTAGCCCTCTTTGGGTAGGAGACGATAGGAGAGAGACATATGTTCAAGCGTTGGAGGCGTCAGCGTTGAATTATGTGGGAGGAGGATGAACTTGGTGATGTCGAGTTCATACCAGAACCTTCGGATTATCGAATAGTTTCAGCAGCAGACTCCACCACCATTGGTCATCAAGAGGGCTGGCGTAGTGAAGTGATGGGCTGGGCTCCATCTCCCGTACCAGTAGTGTCCCGCCCTAAGAGGGCCACCCAGCGTGTAGTAAACGTTGGAATTGTACTAATTTTGCTTCTGATTTTCTGGGCAATTTGGCGAAGCCAATTGTTGTTCATCGAAATACCACCTCCTACTTCTGAATGGGCGTTTGAGGATTCAGGTGCCAGAGATTTGCAATCATTAGGATATACAGGGGATGGAATTAGGGTTTGCATGGTTGATACAGGAATTGATACTACCCACCCTGATTTGCGCGATGTTGAATTGGAGTTCAAGGATTTTATTTCGGGTTCTAGTGAACCAGCAGATAGGGGTATACTAGCCCATGGAACTATGATGGCAGGAATTTTGGTGGCTGATGGCTATCTGAAGGGGGTTGCTCCAGGAGTTACATTGGGTATGGCTGCCGCATTGGGTGATGATGGTGAAGGTGGAAATAGCGGAGACCAAAATATCGTTGCCAGTGCTATTGAATGGTGCTGGAAAACATTTGATGCAGACATCATTTCACTATCCCTCGGTGGTGAAAGCGATCCTAATTCAACACGTGAAGGGCCAACTACCAATGCCGTGAGATTAGCATTAGCAAATGGAGCATTTGTAGTTGCTGCTGCAGGAAATGATGGAGGAAGTGATGACGATGGTAGAGTTTCAACACCTTCGAATGTGAATGAAGTAATCTCGGTTGCAGCATTGGATGAAGGCGGAAATATTTGGAGTGGTTCCTCATTAGGAGAATCAGATGACACTAATGGAGATGCTAGGATAGATCCCCATTTGAAACCTGAAATTTCAGCTCCTGGCGTTACCATAATTTCTACGGCTTATGATGGAGAGTATTATTCCTCAACCGGTACAAGTGATGCCACAGTATTCGTTTCGGGAATTCTAGCTCTGATATTAGAGGCAGAACCCAAATTACAAGACCCAGATTCACAGTGTATTTTGGATGTAAAAACAGCGCTGATGAATTCTGCAATACCTTTGGAGGCCGGAATCGAACATGATTCTCGCTGGGGATATGGTGCAATAAATGGTCAAGATTGGTTGAATGAAATCCGTTCTTCTAACTCGTGTTAAACCTGTAATCGTGCTACTGCATCATGGAATTGCTTGGTTCGATACAGTGATATTTTTTATCATAATTGATACTATGTTATTTTTTAAAGAGAAAATATGTGATATTTTATTGGAAATTTGATACTTTTCAATTGAAATCTAGCCCAATGTGTTAAGTTGGTCTTGGAATTGGGCAACTTGTTAGAGGGTATTGCAATGTCAATAAACGTCCAAAAAAGTAAGAGTGCCGGTTTAGTAAGTCTATTCCTATTGTCACTATTTGTGACCATGGTTTCTACTGCACCAACTGTAATTGCTGTAAATGAAACCAGTTCAGGAACAATTACCGGAACAGAAACATGGACCGGAGTGATGAATTTAGATGGAGATCTACTGGTTGCAGGTGGAGCGAAATTAATTATCAACGCTGGTACCACAATCAATGTTCCTGCAGAAAATAATATTCAGATACAGGGTTCAATCTGTGCAGGGGATTCTTCCTGTGGGGCATCCCAAGCAAGTACAGGTTCCCCGATTAGATTCATTTGGGGTTCTGCAGCAGCTCCAGCACCTAATCAAACTGGTCGCTGTTACGTAACAGGTGTATGGAATCCAGATATGGCCTGTGGTTCTGGAATATACTTGGCATCTACAATTGACCAATCTTTAACAAAATTGAATCATGTAACTCTTGATGGCGCATATGGTATTCCGGTAGACATTGACGGCCAAGGATCGATCAAGTACGGTGCAATGATATTCGATGGTGCAAGTCTAAGTGTAACCAATCCTACTTTCAAGGATGTAAACACGACCAATGTCCTTGCAATAAATGGCGCATCACCTACTCTTGATGGTGGAACATTCGTAGTAGGCATTGATGGACAAGGCTATCATGGTGCTGCAATTCAAGCATATGGCGCTGGTGCAGGTTTAGTTGTAATGCAAATTTTGAATTCAGCATTTACTGGTGAAGAAACCGATTGTGGTTCACAAGGCGGAGGCCGTTCTGCAATCTATCTTCAGAATTCTTTCGTGAGAATGGATACAATTTCAGTAACTCAGAATTCATACGGTGCTTTCCTGCGTTCGAGCAGTGGATTTTTGACAAATTCTACTATTTCCTCTAAGTGTAACGCAATCGATACCAATTCGCACCTGCTAACCAATGGTCAAACACATACTTTCGTGATTTCCGATAACACAATCTCGCCTGTCGAGGGTGCAGGAATTACTGCGTATGATGGAGCAATTGTTGTTGCTGAGCGCAACACAATTTCCGGCTCTTCAGAAGGTTCTGGATTTGGAATTAGATCTTCAATGGTCACAATAAACAACAATATCATTGGTCCAATTGGAGGATGGAACGGTTTGTGGATTTATGGAGAATCTGATGTTTCCGCAGAAAATAATACAATTATGAATACTGCCAAGGAGCCAGTTCTCATAGGTGAATATCATCACAAGGATCAGGGATGGAACGTACCATCTCCAACCAAGGCTCGTCTTTACTTTGCAAACAATGTAATTTCTAACAACACAGGAACATGTAATTCTGATTACATGTATGGAGGAGACTTCCCCTGCCCTGCTTTCCATGTATACATGTCTTCAGCGACATTCATGGATAATACTGTTACCAACAATGTGGGCGATGGATTCAGAATTAAGGGAGGAATTGTAAACGCTCAAGGTAACAGCATTGAAGTCGGTGGCTTTGCAGCAAATGTTTCCCTGTATGACGATAATTATGGAAACAAGTATGGCTCAATTGCATACTTCTCGGAGAACACATACTCAAACGCCTCTCAGATTTACAATGTAACAGAATCGAGAGTTGCAGTTCAAAGTGAGTTCATGCCAGACCCTGGTGGCAACGAATTGTATCCTGTAATGCTATCTTGGCAAGGTGCAGAGTGTCCTTGGGATCCAGCAGAATGTATCAAAGCACCATTGACGGCCGATTGGCCACCTCGCTTTATGCCACTTTCAATGGAAGTAAATCAAAA
>CAZEXE010000033.1:0-16749 GCA_964516645.1 uncultured Candidatus Poseidoniales archaeon | reverse complement strand
TTCGTAGGCCCATTAGAGGGATTTGATGAATGACGAGATTATAATTGAAGCAGATGCGCATTGTGATGGACCTTGTGGGGTATATGACCCTGCTAGCGCAAGAATTGCTGGAGAGGCAGTCCAATCGATGACAAAGAAAATGTTGGCATTGGAATGCCCTTCAAATTGCGAGGGGACTGCGATGGCAGCATACATGAATACGATGTCAAGATACGCAGCAATCAAAGAAGAGGAAGCACAGAAGTGTAAGGATGAATTGCTAGTCCTTTGGACTGATTTCTTCAAGCCGCAACACCTTGAAGCAATCCCTAACCTACACGACACATTTTGGAAAGCAGCAAAACTTTGCTCTGCATGCAAAGTAGAGGTTTCCGAAGAACACGCTCAAGAATTGATGGATGCAATCGAAGCGATTCATAACATGTTCTGGTCGATAAAAGGCCGTGAGATTTCATGGATCCGCGCATCATGAAAGTAACAATCATTGGCGACTCGATGTGGCCTACATACAATGATGGAGACCTCATTGAATGCGTTGAATACGATGGCTCTGAAATTGTAAGTTCTACAATTGTAGTTTTTCCACATCCATTGAAGAAGAATGTGACCTGTGTTAAACGGGTTACAAGAACTGATGGTGAAAGATTGTTTGTCCAAGGAGATAATCCAGATCCTCTTGCTAGTGAAGATTCTCATAATTTTGGGTGGATTTTGAGAGAAACTGTTGTTGCCACAAGGGCTACTTGAATAGAAAAGAAGTGGACCTGGGGGGACTTGAACCCACGACCGCCCGGTTATGAGCCGGGTGCTCCAACCAACTAAGCTACAGGTCCGTAGCAACACCCTCACGAGGTAGGTAGTCTTGATTGTGATGGTTTAATCACTTCACGTGCAACTCTCTCACACTCGTCTCTAACTACTTCGGGGATGAATATCAAAGCCTGCTCCGAAGAAAGAGCTAGGCTTTGAATTAGAGGCGAGTGTTCGACAACATCTCTGCCATCTTCGAGCACAATACCTTGGCTGTAAGGCATGTATCCCTTTTTTCGAATCGATGCAGTTATGATGTCATCACTAGAATATCCGGCTTCCTTAACAATTGGCAAAATTCTTGGAATTACTACAGAACTCATTTCTGCAGTTAACTCACCAATACGAATCGACTTGTGGTAATCTCTACGAGACACTAAGCGTCTTGCATAACCGGAAAGAATCTCATCGTCACTGTCAGCCCAATCCATCAGTACACCATTGATGTCTGCATCTGTGAGTCTCACATATTCTTGTACAGACAATTTCTCGTTACAAAGCATATTTTGCAAAGACATACTAAGGGTCAACTTACCTTCATTCGCCAATTCTCTAGCACGAGAGAGAACTCGGACGAGATACTCTTGCGTAAGTTGGTTTACCTTGTGGAAGTAGACTTGGTTGTACAGGTGATATCGAGTCACCAAATATGCTTCAATTGCAGGAAGGCCCCATTGTTTTGCATACAAGTGGCCATCCTCGCCTACCCTCAATGCACGAATTACTCTAGCAGAATCAAAACCACCGATTTGGGCACCGGAATTTGCCTGATCTCTAATCATGTAATCCATTCTATCAACATCTAATTGGCTGCTAACAATTTCCTTCAAGAATGGAGCAATCTTCTCACCATCATACTCCGATTTACCTGAATACAAAGCGAATAATCGTGCAGTTCTCTTCGCACCCAACACTTCACGGATGGCAATACCGATTTCAGTCTCCTCGGATTCTAGCATCATTTTACCCCAATCTTCGTGATTATTGAATGTTGCAAACACCTTGTCGGTTTCAAGGAGGTGCGAAAATGGAGGGTGTCCAATATCGTGTAATAGTGCTGCAATGGAAACCAATTCTGTATCGTCTTCAGTTATGATTCCTGGCTGAACTTCAGAAAGATGCTCACATAATACTCTAGCAAGATGATATGCACCTAGGCTGTGCGAGAAGCGATTATGTGTTGCTGCAGGGAATACATAGTGGCAAGTAGCAAGTTGCTGAATGTTGCGCAATCGCTGGAATTCGCGTGTGTCGATTAGCCTAGCAATGTGGGCAGGAACAAAGATGTCGCGATGAATCTCATCACGTATCACTCGGTCCCTCATGTTGGGCCCTTTCACATCTCATATCAAGTCCTTTCCCTGCGCAAGGGATATGGATTTGGATGGCTTGGACGGAACATGAGCGAGAGGACACAGTTAGAAAACAGTGACTCAAAAACTGACGAAATCGAAGAACTTGTTGATGAAGCAAACATGGAAATGGACGTGGATGCTGTCTTTGAAACATATGATGCAAATGCCGATGGACGCATTAAACATAGTGAATATGTTGAGGTTCACAAAGCGGAGGTTGAAGGCGGAGGTGTCTCTGCAGTAATTGACCGATTGCTCGATGATAGCCCCGAACTGCGTGGTCAGAGATTATGGGTAATGTTCGCACTATCCGTTTTACTTGTTGCAGCAATGAATGCTTACGCAATGGTGCGTGAACCTGAATTGATTTTGATCGAGGACTTGGTTGAACATCACAATGAGGTGGTATCGGTTGAAGGTGTAGTCATTTCTTGGGTTGAAGACCCATATTCCTCCGGAGATAATCGGGTAGACATTATCATTGAAGATGACACGGGTGTTGTTGAATTGCGCTGGTACCGCTATGGAGATATTCCAATGCTGGGAACTAAGGTTACTGCAACTGGCGATGTAATCGAATATGAAGGAAGAATTTGGTTACAGGCCCTAGGTGGCGGAGCAATATCTTGGAATGCTGCTGATACTCCTGTAGCGGAAGAAATTGGAATCTCAACTATTGCCGCCAATCCAGAAGAATATCTTGGACAAACATTTACTCTCACGGGGTATTTATCGAAATCTGTGAATCCTGATTCAACATTTACTGCATTGTATTTAGGGGATCATCCCGAATATGGGAACAGCGAACACCAAATGCGAATGGTGATTCATTCAGCACCTGGACAGTGGCTGGAATCTGGACAGAAAGTCGAGGTAACAGCCGTAGTACAATACGAACAGAGGGAATTGCGTTGGTCAATACATACCCAAGGCCCAGAAGTTAGAATTGTTCGAACACACGAGCCTGTTCCTACAACAATTGGTTGGTCCAACTATGAATCTTGGTCATACTCAACCAACAACTTGGTAAAATTAGTAGGTGAGATAAATGAAGGAAATGTAATTTCGGAAGATGATACTCTCGCGGTGTGCATCCTAGGTGCAGGAGATATTTCTAGTATCGAAGGTGAGACAAAATCGATTACAGGAAGATTATCATGGTCTGTATCAAAGGGAATGTGGTGCATTGATGTAGGCAGTAATGCTGATTCGGGCCTAAGTGATATTATTGGAGCTGAAGATATGCTAAATCAACTGGCAAGCAATCCAATGGCTTCACTTGGCCATATTGATAATGGTACTGAATTCAACATTACTGGAGTCATTTCTGGTTCAATTCTTATGAAAAATGACGAAGATACCAAGGTAATAATCGCTAATGCTCCATATCCTAACACTCTTTCGAAGTTCGATGCATATATCCAATTAGGAATGTATTCTGGATGGCTAGAGGATGGTCAAGAGATTGCTGCTACTGTAACTTTGTCATGGAGTTCAAACCCTCCTGAATTGTAGTTGCATGTAGTGAATTTGAATTTTGTAGGTGATACACCAAGCCCGAACCCATATGATTTGACTGAAGGGCCTCCCGAATTCTATGATGTAAACAAAATCACTAGTATTACAGGAAACTTGGTGACGATTGAAAATGAAACATACTTGCAAAAAGAAGGTGGAGAGGAAAAAATTCGAATCACTGTAAAAGAAAATTCCATCTATGAAGGACATTCGCAAAATGAAGGAAAGACACTCAAATGGACTGGACGGCTTATCGAGGTTGCAGATGGTGTTACTCTTGCACATTACTATGTCTTGGATGAGGCAGATGTAACCGACGAAGATGGCAATGGTATTGCAGACGATGCTGAAGATGTATAGGTGATTTGATGGAAGGATTCTTTCTAGAAATGGGCTGGATGCTAGCCGCGTTATTCATCGGCGTATGCATTGGTTCACTTACTGGATTAATCCCCGGTTTCCACGTAAACAATGTAGCACTAATCTTGCTTGGAGTATCACCGGCTTTACTCGCAATAGGAATCCCTCTATCAGCAGCTGCTGGAATCATCGTTGCTACTGGAGTAGTGCATACTTTCCTTGGGTATATTCCTTCAGCACTAATCGGTGCACCAGGCGCTGATACCGCGCTGGCTTTACTACCCGGCCATAGGATGTTGTTGTCAGGAAATGCTCCACAAGGTGTTGCTTATTCCGCTAGAGGGAGTCAACTTGGTCTATTTCTTTCACTACCTCTAATTGTGGCTGCAAGAATTGCATTTGGACCAGAACTCGGTTGGTATGATTCACTAAGAGGTGCATTACCATGGGTTCTATTGACGATTTCAGCCTTACTTATTGCGACAGAAACAACACGGCTTGATTTCCCAAAATGGGTTCAAAAGATCACATTTGGAAAACTTGGAACCGATTCCAGATTTGCAGGATATATCGCAGCAACCAGTTTCTTCCTTCTAGCAGGTTTGTATGGATGGGGAGTATTCAATCTACCAGTTACCTCTCCTGTTGGAATGCCTGGCGCAGGGCTTCTATTGCCTGCTTTAGGAGGCCTGTTTGGAATTGCTAATCTACTTGATATCTATGCTACTACCTCAGAGTTGCCTCCACAAAAGGAGAACTGGGAATTGCCTCCAAGTGGCCCCCTGATGGTCCCTTGTTTCCTTTCTTCATGTGCGGGTGCTGCTATGGGAGTCCTACCTGGAATGACTGCTGCACAAGCTACAGTTTTGGTGATGGGTGGCCGGAATGTGGCTGCGAAAATGCAAGGTAAAGAGGGAATTGGCCTAGATTGGGAGACTCGCCAATTGACTCAATTAAGCGATGAAGAATTGCTCGCTTTGGCAAGAGCAGAAGCAGCGGGAGAAGGCGAAAGCCCACACCAAAAGCAAGACCTCGAGGTTATTGCACTGCTCTCTGCCACCAACACTGCAGTTACCGTGATGGTCCTTGGATTCCTGTACATCATCGGTAGGTCACGTTCAGGAGCAACACTCGCGTTGAAGCAAATGTATCCTGTTGACACGTGGAGTGGCTTGCATCCTACAACGGATTTTATCCGCTTACTTGCACTAACAATTGCTGCTGGTCTAATCGCGGTACCATTGATGCGTCATGTCGGCAAAGGAATTCTTCAACTCCATGAAGCAGTACCACTGCAATCTATGGTTATGGGCGTAGTTATTTTCATCACCGCATTAGTATGGCTATCTTGTGGCTGGGTTGGAATTGGCGTGCTAATCATCGGAACAATTCTTGGATTGATGCCTCCAAGAATTGGAATCAGGCGTTCTCATGCAATGGGAATAATTATCGTACCAATTATGATTTACACATTCGCACAAAAGTACGATGCTTTCGGATTCCTATGATAAAGGGCAAAAAAGTTCTATTTTTTCTTAGAAATCATTTCATCATAGAGTTTGAGATTCAACAATATCTCACCAAAATCTCTTGCATAAGCACACAATCTTCTCACAGATTCGGACAACCTAAACAATAGCAAATCAGATTTTGACATTCTCCTTCCTTCTATCAATTCTTCTTCATATTCTGATATTTGAATTTGGGACTGTTTCAATGATTGTCTAGATTCTTCTATCTCAAATGAATTTCTTGTTCTAATGTTAATCATCAATTTCTTAATTGCCTCTTGCCAAGTTCTTAATTGCAAGAAAGGAGACGAATCAATGTTGATTTTTGATTCATTTGACTCTAACATTAGATGGCCCATTTGATTTGCATGATCCATCATTCTCTCTAATGATCTGGCCAAATTTGAATGCTCTACTGCTTGATTCCTCGTCAATTTCAATGCCGATGCAACCAAATGTGAGTCGAGTGCAATACTCACTTGCCGTTCCACCAAATGCAGTAAAGCATCTACTTCTGATTCCCTTTCATCTATGTCGGCTAATATTTCTACATCATCGCCTGAAGCAACCGAAATGATATCACGAACTACAGATGTAAGTTGGGAATACATTCGATTGATGCTCGCAATCAATGGCATTTCTGCGGCACTAATTAGACAAATAAGATCAATGCGCCCTTCTGATTCATTCATTGTTTCAAAGCCGCGTGTATTTCTGAGAAAACGTCTAATCTGTTTTTGAAATAGTCTTACTTGCTTTTCTGAATAAAAAATTCTAATGTGATCCACACCAGACAAATACGCACCCATTAGGTGGTCATGTAGTGAATCATTAGGGAGTTTTTCAGCATGAACTGTCACGATTTTTTCTTGACGCTGTAACATCTCCAGTGGGGTCAAACGAAGTGCTCCACTTGGCCGCCAATCAACACGCACTCCATCGCGCGGACTTAGATCCATTTCATCCACCCACGGTTTAGGTAAACTAAGGGTGTAAGTCGAACCACCTGTCAATTGCACTTTGCGCACATCTTTGTCACCTGGGCCAAAAGCCATGTGTCTCAATTCACCGAATATGTACTTCTATATAGATTACATGGGCTTTAGGTGATATACCCTCAAGCCACGCAAAGGAACAATGGAGCCTGCAACCACAATTATTCTGACTGCCGGATTTGCTGTTTGCGTATATATGGCTTGGAATATCGGAGCAAATGATGTTGCAAACGCTATGGGTACAAGCGTTGGTAGTGGCGCTCTTACCCTAAGAAGGGCGATTATAGTGGCTGCAGTATTCGAATTCTGTGGTGCTGTTTTCTTTGGTAGTCATGTAACTGACACAATTCGTAAAGGAGTCTTAGATTTTGGTGATGATGGCTTCGATAGAGAATTGAGTCAGAAATTAATGTACGGATTTATGGCGGCTCTTCTAGCTGCGGCAATATGGCTAACTATTGCTACAAAGTATGGATTGCCAGTCTCAACAACCCACAGTATTGTTGGTGGAGTCATCGGAATGGGCCTTTTTATTCAACCTGATTCTGTCAATTGGGATAAGGTTGGTCAAATTGTAATTAGTTGGGTTGCATCTCCACTTCTGGGAGCAATTTTAGCATACGTTTCATTCCGTATTATCAAGAAGGTGATTTTCGATCACGAGAAACCTCTCGAGAGAACAAGAAGTATTGCTCCGCTTCTCGCATTACCTACATTCTTTGTTTTAGGTCTGGCATTGCAGTTCAAGGGATTGAAAGGATTTTACAAAAATTTGGACAATAGAGGATATATCAACAAAACGGAATGGCTACCTTGTGACCCTGCAAAATACACTTGTAATACATTCAACCCCTTTACAGAAGGAGCATGGATTCCACTAAACAGTTTGCTGGTTGCCTTATTAATTGGCATTTTTGCTAGCACGGTTTTGTGGTATGTGCTTAAGCGATATAAATTCGAAGAGGAAGGATACGAAGGTGTTGAGAGGGTATTCATTTGGCTACAAATAATCACAGCCTGTTATGTTGCATTTGCTCATGGTGCAAATGATGTTGCAAATGCGATTGGCCCAATGGCTGCAATTTACGATATCGCCTCATCATCCACTGGCGTTTTGTCTCCTGACAAGGTCGACGTCCCAATTTGGTTACTCCTAATTGGAGGAACAGGAATTACAGTCGGTGTCGCCACTTGGGGATACAAGGTCATGGATACGATTGGAAAGAAAATCACTCATATTACTCCATCACGTGGATTCGCAGCAGAATTTGGAGCAGCAACAACGGTACTAATTTTCTCGATGCCATTCCTTGCGGTACCAATCTCGACAACACACACACTTGTTGGTGCAGTTGTAGGAGTCGGACTGGCGGGGGGTGCTGCAGCAGTAGATTTCAGAGTATTTGGAAAGATTGCAGCCAGTTGGGTTGCTAGTTTGCCTGTCGCCGGTTTTGGAGCAGTAATATTCTACATTCTGTTTGCTGGAAATCCAACCAATGTGGCCCTTGTAGTGGCGCTCTCAATTGTTGCTACAGCATTCGTTATGTTTAGAACTGAATCTGTCAAAGATGAAACTATCGAATCGGTAATTACTTCGCAACCATTCGACAAATTCCATGAACATGCAAAATTGGTTCAGAAAACAGTTGATAGCATGTATGAAGCAATCAAAGCTGCTGCTAAGGGTAAAGATGCTAGCAAATTCATCGAGGCTACTATCGCTGCAGAATTAGAAGCAGATAACATAAAAGCAGAAATTCAAGGTGAAATTGGTACAGGAGTTAGGTTTGCAATTGGTAGAGACACATTCCTACACATGTTGTCACGCCAAGATCGTATCGCTGATTATGCACAAAATGTTGCTGAGCAATTATCGTTTAGAGAATTGTTCAATGACAAAATGGCTAGGGAAAACATGATAGAAATGGCTTCGGCTGTTGTGGAAACTGTTACTTGTTACGAGAAGGCTGTTGATTCACTAAAGGAACTATCACAATCAGGATTCTCTAGCAAAGAGAAAAACATCCTCCTCGAATGTGTCAAAGATGTAAATCTGAAAGAACATCGAGCCGATGAAATTGAAGCCAAAGCAGCAGCGCATGTATTCTCGACTGGTGATGATAATGCACTTGCTGCAATGCACATGTACCGAGTATTGCAGAGAATGGATGATGTAGCAAATGCTTGTGAAAAGGCTGCAAATGCATTCTTGCCAAGTCTATCCAGGTAGTAATATTGGCAGACGGCAAGAATGTAGCCGTGATTGAAACAATACACTTGTTCCATGTCTAAGAAAGCATGAATACCCTAAACTGTGTCGTAAGATGTGGTGGAGTTATGCGAATTAGGGCACTATCCTTGACAGCGCTGCTACTTTTGTCCTCATTATCCCTTTTGTTGGAGACCACAGAAGGGATTACTTCGGGTAGAGCAATGACTTGTAGCGGTACAGTTTGTCTTAATGAAGCACTACCTAATCCAAACGGATACGACGATGACACTTGGCCCAACGGTGAATGGATGGAAATTCACAATTCAGGAACAACTCCAGTTGATGTACTAAATTGGGAACTAGTTAACAAGGCAAATAAAATTTTGACTTTTGATTCATCCTCTATTGTAGGATATCAATCTGGCAATTCGAGCACTTGGACAATCCAACCTGGAGATTACATGGTAATTGCAAGAAATGGCTCAGCGAATTTCTACCTAACAAATACTGCTGATTGGATAACTATGAAGGATGGTTCAGGTAACACTATTGATCAAGCGTCTTGGAATTCTACCGCTTCTGGAGTCAGTCTGGAAGAAGACCCTGCCAATGCCATCAATGATTGGATTTCAACAAACAACCCCACACCGGGCTTAGTGAATAGCGCATCGACTGGACCAGTCCCCTCCGATTTGAGAATTAGCGAAGTGATGGCAAACCCATGGCCATCTGAAGATAACGCATCTTGGCCCGGTGGCGAATGGTTAGAAATTTGGAATTCTGGACAAAGTGACATCAATCTAACCGGTTGGTCGGTTGTTGATAATGCCGGCAATATAATTCCATTTAATGAAAGCCACCTTGTTGGCTCTTCAATGATGATTGCTCCTGATGAGTACCGAGTGGTTGCTGTAAATTCTTCCGCTTCGTGGGGAGTTCTGAACAATGGCGGAGAATCCTTACGCCTATTGTGGCCAAATGGTACATTGTCACAATCGGTATCTTGGACTGACACTGAACCTGGATTTTCCTTGATGGAACAAGTAGACTTGTCTTGGTCCTACTCTTCCTACCCCACTCCTGAAGCTCCTAATGCGGCATTTTGGGAAATGATTGAGAATGGAACTTCACTGATAAAAATCACAGAAGTTTTGGTTAATTCGACTGTTGATGGTGCTCCCTTGCCAGATGGTGAGTGGTTAGAATTACACAATACTGGAAACAATGATTTTGATTTGAGTGGTTGGATGTTGATGGATGGAATGGGCAACATCACGCAAATTGACATGTTAAGTCTGGAACATAATATGACGCAACCTGCCACAATGATTGAAGCAGATGGCAGACGCTTGGTTCAGTTCTTCACAGGCACGGAATTGTGGAATAATTACAACCACGTGATGCTATACGATCAATTTGGCTCCATTGTTCACAAAGCTTGGTGGACCAGCGACCCTGGCCTGAATGTTTCACTAATTGAGGCACCGGACCCATTTGCATCATGGGTTCCTGCGAGTTGGCCAACTCCTGGCCAACCTGAGCCAAGTACAGTTTCTGTTGTCGGTGAAATTGCATTCAATGAGATTTTCCCTAACGCAGTAGGAAATGATACTGCATCTTGGCCAAGTGGTGAATGGATTGAATTAATCAATATTGGAAATCAAACAATCGATATTGCGAACTGGCATTTCACATCAGGCTCGAGAAATTTCAACATCAATGCTCAACAGTTACCATTGAACGCTGACACCATGATGGCACCGGGAGATATTGTGCTTGTTGCAATAAATGGTAGCCAAGGATTCTATCTGAAAAACACAAATCCCGACACAATTGAATTAAGAGATGCTACAAACCAAATTATCTCAACAATAACTTACAATTCAAGCACCGAAGGTGAATCAAACTGGTTCTGGAATAGCCACTGGTCGCAAGCACCATGGCCAACACCTGGTGCTGCTAATCCTCAAACTTCACCGTATGTCGGAGATAACTCCATTGAAATTACAGAGATATTGGCACATTGCTCCGAAGGTAGTGTTACACCTGCTGATGACTGGGTTGAGGTCTTGAATAATGGCACACAAATGATTGATTTGTCAGCATGGCGAATGATTGCTAGTGATGGTGATTTAATGCACCTACGTGGAGATAGACTTTGGAATTCATCTAGTATGATTATTGCCCCGGGTGAACGATTCGTTTTCACAACTCCAAATTGGTTCATAAGTGGACTGGGAGACTCTATTGAACTCCAAGATCCTGATGGCATCCAAGTTGATTTCGTAGGTTGGAGCATTACCACTGACTGTAAAACAATGAATCGTGATGGAGAGGTTCTACCATGGCCAACTCCTGGTGAAGAAGAGCCTGATGCCTCTAGTTTTGCAGGCCCTGAGGACTTGATTTTTAGCAGATTCATGTTCGAGGAAAAGAGTCAATCTACCAATGATGAATTCTTTGAAATTAGCAACACTGGAAACCTTATCGCAGTTTTGAATGGATGGACTGTACGCAAGACAACTACTGGTGGAGTCAGTTTCAATGGAACATTCACTGCCGGAGAAATTTCAGCGGATTCCTCAGTAATCATTAGCCCTGATGCAAATTCGGTTAAGGCGATGGGCGCAACCATGATTTTGGATGCTGACGATGTAATGGATTTCCCTGTGTGGTTACCAAATAGTGGAGCAACGATTCAGTTGATTGCACCAGATGGTACTATTGCTGACACATTTGTCTACGGCAACGGCCCAACCTCTATGGAAGGTTGGTCTGGACCTTCGATTGCTGAGCCTGTTACCTCTGTTGATAGAATTCTATACCTCAGAGGAGATGGTTGTGGAAGTATGCCTGATACCGATTCATCCGATGATTGGGAAATGCGTTGGTCAGTAGCAGGAGCAAGCCATTTCTGTGGAGTTAATACGTTCAGTGACGACACAGATGTTACTCCTTTAGTTGGGCCATCTGCAGGACTGAATGAAGTTATTACTATGATGAATAATGCAAATGATTCCATTCATCTACATGTTTACCAATTTCACGATACTTACCTTGCAATGTCACTGATTGAAGCAGCTGCAAGAGGGATTGACATCACGGTAGTCATTCACGAGCCAGAAGATTGGTGGGGTGATTACAATGTTGGACAAAGCCTAGGAATCGCTTGGGAATTAGAGAATGTAGGAATTGAAGTAATGCAATTCTCCTCTTCGTCTTCTTCCCCTTACCAGTATATTCACTCAAAGGTAGCAGTAGTTGACTCTTCACAAGTTTGGATTAGTTCTGGAAATTGGAAATCATCATCTATGCCAAGTGATGGCGTTGGGAACCGTGATTGGGGAGTGATCCTAGATAGCGTAGACCTTGCTACTATCGTATTGGAGAGAATGGCCTTTGATGAAGACCCTAGTCAACTTCATGTTGAAGATTCAACCTATGCACAGCCAGAAAATGGCTCTTACACGCCTCCAATCTCTTACCCTGTAGGTCAGGTGACTGCGGCAATTTCAGGACCAGTTAGTGGCGAATTACTGACATGTCCAGATGATTGTATGCAGGGTCTCTCGGATTTCATTGACTCTGCAGATTCAGAAATTCTGTTATCTTTACAATACTTTGAGATGGATTGGTATTGGGGTTGGCAAGAAAATCCGCTACTAGATTCCTTAGAAGATGCTGCGCAAAGAGGAGTATCCATAAGGTTAGCAATCAATCAACACTATGTCAATGACAATCCTGGGATTCGAGAGGCTGTAAACGAATTAAACGACTGGAGTGGCGATGTTGAAGCTATATTGATGAGCGAAAACGAAACCGTGACCAAATTACACAACAAGGGTGTAATCATTGATGGTGAGAGTGTTCTTGTTTCCAGTATTAATTGGGGTGACAACTCAATTCTGCGTAACCGCGAGATGGGATTAATCATTCATTCGCAACAGGTCACCCAACCATACATGGATTCATTCTGGGAAGACTGGAATCGATTAGATCAAACTACAGATACCGATATTGACGGCATTCCTGACTTCTGGGAAGTTGCTAACAATTTATCTCGTACAAATCAAGATTCCACACTAGACCCTGATGGGGATGGCATCTCAAACCTAGGAGAATATTCCTACAACTCTGACCCGAATTCAAACGATACAGATGGTGATTGTATTGCAGATGGCGATGAAATATTGTGGGCTGCAACTCTTGCCAATGTAAGCGCAGGAAGTGCACTAACTCTTGCTGATGCAGACGGAGATGGAGTTGACGATCATACAATAATCGGTTGCATTCCTGATATAGACAACCAAAATCAAAATCAGAACAACAATTCGGACAACAACAGCAGTAACAACACTACTGTTGATGATTTGGATTCAGATAACGACGGTATCCCCGATGAATTAGATGATTGCCCAGACACTACAGAGGGCGCAGCAACCGATACTCAAGGATGTTCAAATGAACAAAACAAGGATCAAGTCTACAACAAACCAGATGAAGACGGATTGTCCAGTGGAATGACATTCATGTGGACACTGATAATTGGTGGAATACTCGTCCTTATCGGAGCAGGATATATTCTACTAAACACAAAGAAAGAGGAAGAAATCGAGGGCGAAAGCGCTCCAGTTCCCGAAATCGCTGAATCAAAGTCATGGGATATGCCTGTTCTTGATGGAACTACACCGGCAGAACCTGCAGGCCCGGACCTCAGTAGATTCCCTGGCTGGACTGGTGAACAAGTGCAAAACTATCTCGATTCTGGCTGGACTGAAGACCAACTTGCAGAGTGGTATCAGCAACAAGTTGACAGTAATACCACGCAAGATTGACAAGGGAGTGCTTTAATCGAAGTCCGATTCACATGGTATTTCGCAGTGGCAACCCCGCGCTCAAACCACAATATTTCCAAGGTGGAATGGCAACAGAAAGAATGACTCTAGATGGAACAATCAACAAAACTCTGGCTTTGTTGGGACTCGTTTCGATTTCAGCAATGCTATCTTATTCAATTGTTACACAAAACCCCGGTTACAGCACCTTATTGATTATAGGAGCAGGATTGGGAGGATTCGTTCTTGCATTGGCAATAATGTTCATGCGTCCACAAAATCCCCAAGTCTTGATGAGCATGTACGCTTTGCTAGAAGGATTATTCATCGGTGCATTCTCATTCGTGATTGAGAATTATTACTTGGGTGGAACAGAAGGTGTCATCCTTCAAGCTCTTGTCGGGACCGTAGCGGTATTCTTGACAATGCTTGCAGTATACAAATTTGAATTGATTAAGCCTACAGAGAAATTTATGCTCGTTGTTTCAGCAATGGCAGGTGCAATTATGATTATTTACGTGTTCAACTTTGTTCTGGTGATGTTTGGCACAACCGTTCCATTCTTACACAGTAGTGGACCAATTGGAATTGGAATCAGCGTCATTTTCCTTACAGTTGCCTCTTTGTTCCTAATTATTGATTTTGCAATGATTGAAAACGGAGTAAAGTATGGTGCCCCAAAGAACATGGAATGGTATGGTGCATTCGGACTAGTACTAACTCTAGTATGGCTTTACATTGAAATGATAAAATTGATTGCGAAATTGCGTGATTGAAATGGCTAGAACCCTCGCAATTTGTGACCTTGCCGATTGGCGCGCAGGTGGCGAGCGTAGAGAGAGTTTCGTCAATAGTATGGGAGCCGCTCTACAAGATATCGGATTCTTTGCATTGACAGGTCATGGTATAGATGTTGAGGCCATTAAAAAGTCATATACAGTAGCAGAAGATTTCTTTCACCTTTCGCAAGACGAAAAGAATCGATATGAGCAAGCAGAAAAATTCAGGCAAAGAGGTTACACACCTTATGGCGTTGAACATGCTAAAGATAACCCTGCACCAGACCTCAAGGAATTTTGGCAAACAGGCCGTACGATTGATGACCCCAATTTCCACAAAAATATCTGGCCTGAACAGCCAGAAGAATTCGAAGGGGCAATCGATGGATTATACACCGCTATGGAATCCATGAGTTCCGAATTATTAGCGGCCTCTTCACTATATCTTGGCAAACCTGAATCTTGGCTACCTGATATGGCTGAAAATGGAAATACAATTCTCAGAGTCATTCACTACCCGCCATTAGGTAAAAATTCCCCAGAAGGTGCAGTTCGTAGTGCCCAACACGAGGATATCAATTTGATTACACTTCTAGTTGGGGCAACTGCCGATGGATTGCAGGTTATGGATCATGATGGTAGTTGGATTGAAGTCGAAGGAAATCATGACCACATCATTGTCGACAGTGGCGACATGTTACAGAACCTAACCAATGGTTTGTTCAAGTCTACTACGCACCGTGTAATTAATCCACCAGATGCAACTTCGGACAGGTATTCGATGCCAATGTTCGTTCATCCAAGAGATGATGTCGACCTGACTCCAAGACCAGAGTTTGTAGAAATGACCGGTGGCAAGGCCTTGTATGACTCGATTACTGCGGGTGAATACCTCCATCAAAGATTGGTAGAAATCGGCTTAGCATCTTGAGGTGTTCTCTTGAGACTGATGCCTGAAATCCTGGCTGCTAAGAGAGATGGTGGGGCTCTTTCTTCCACTGATTTCCAGTACATTTGTAACAACATTTCCACCATCCCAAGAGAACAGTTGGGTGCTTTCCTAATGGCTTGTCAAATCAATGGATTGAGTGCTGAAGAGACCAGTGATTTAACTAGAGCGATGCTAGATGCTGGACAAAAAATGCAACCATCCAAAGGTCGGGTCGATAAGCACTCAACAGGAGGCGTTGGTGACAAAATGAGTATCATTCTCGCACCTGCACTACGTGCTGCAGGTGCAACGGTTCCTATGTTAGCTGGTCGCGGACTTGCTCATACTGGTGGAACCATTGACAAATTAGAATCGATAGCCGGATTCAATACTGGCTTGACAATGGATGAAATGAGAGTGAATCCATGCTTCATTTCTCGTCAGACAAATGACATTGCACCTGCTGACAGAATCCTATACTCCATCCGTGACATCACCGCTACAGTTCCTCAAATCGGACTGATTACTGCATCCATAATCTCAAAGAAAGCCGCTGAAGGACTGGAGAAGTTAGTACTCGATGTGAAGTGTGGCAATGCTGCATTCATGCAAACTAGAGAAGATGCCACAGCACTTGCTAGATCTATGGTTACGACCGGGCGTAGTCTTGGCATGGAAGTTGTTGCTCAAGTAACTGAGATGGATAACCCGATAGGAAATATGTTTGGAAACAGCCATGAAATTGTCGAATGTATTGAGTGTTTGAAGGGCAGAGGGCCTGTAGATACCATGGAATTAGTCTATGCTCAAGCCGATTCTCTGGGCTATGATATTCGCTCTGTGATTGCAGATGGTTCTGCATTAGTAGAATTTCGCGCTATGTGCATTCGTCAAGGAGTCAGTGAAAGCGACATTGACGAAATCATTGCTAATCCTTGGAGTAAATTACCCCGAGCAACAAATTCAGTCGAAATTAAATCTGCTGAAAATGGATGGGTTTGTGATATTCATGCACTCTCGATAGGAGAAATTCTGTGTAAATTAGGAGCGGGCCGGACTGGAGAAAACCCGGATATTAATCACGGAGTTGGAGCTGAATTACTCATTCAGAGAGGCGAATTCGTCGCTGAAGGAATGCCATGGATTAGATTCGACACTACGGATGGAATGAGTCAAGAAATGATTGACCAAGTCCAAAGCTCACTAACACTATCCGAAGAAGAAGTGAAACCGGACAGCAGAATTTTGCAAATAATCTCTGAATAAATAATCGCTCTTTGATGGAAGCCGTCATATAGGGAAGGCATGTCGGCAGGGGTGCCGTTTTAGCTTAGCTGGTGGAGCGTGGGACTGTTAATCCCAAGGTCATGGGTTCGAACCCCATAAACGGCGCCTACTGACTACCATGGTTAGTTAGTGACTAAGATGTCCTTATGGATGAAA
>CAZEXE010000032.1:16102-16852 GCA_964516645.1 uncultured Candidatus Poseidoniales archaeon | reverse complement strand
AGTACGACATTTTTGTTGCTGATTGCTTTATGGAACCGGATGTGGCAGATGGATCACAAAACAACATATCATAACAATCAAACGTTGTTTCAACAATGTAATTTGAATTTCCACTACTATCGGTTTCAATAGAAGCACTAAGTTGGTTATTTGATGAATAACTTGATTCGAGTAAAACGGTAGAGGGGGTGATTCCTATACTCGGAACTTCAAATGCCATAGCGAAACTCGTTCCTACTGCTTTCACATGTGCAGTCATTTCAGGGATGTCATCGCTACACCTTTCCTCCATCATTTCTCTTTCAGCATCAGGCTCCATGACATCAGTGCATTCACCTTGAATCTTGAAACTGAATGAGTCAGCCCATTCGTCCAAACCTCCAAATATTGGGTGAGGGGTTTGCAAAATGCCATCAACTTCGGGCATCTCTAGACCCATAGCAGATCTCGGTAGAGAATCATCAACTACTGGCTCTTCTTCTTCTATTGTCCCCAAGCATCCGGTAAGAGGTGCTAGGCATAGAATCAAACAAATTACAATACAACTGTAAGACTTCATGTTTGTCCATTATTTGTTACATTGATAACAATTTTGCATAAAAAGCAACATGTGAAAATCATCTTATTACAATAATCAAGCATTTAATCTCAACTTTTAGAGTAGTATTGGTTTACAGCTTCGTTAAAGTCTTCGAGGAGTTTGGCCTCATCGATGGTAGTCGCCTTTCCTGATTGCATCAAGGGGTTACC
>CAZEXE010000032.1:0-16092 GCA_964516645.1 uncultured Candidatus Poseidoniales archaeon | reverse complement strand
CAGAGACCACAGGTATATCGATTTCGTAGATAATAATGGAACATATAGGCGATTGATTTGAATTCATCCCTACTATAACGAGTAGTATTGGTTTACTGCTTGGTTGAAGGTTTCTAGGAGTTTCGTCTCATCGATGGTAGTCACCTTTCCTGATTTCATCAGGGGGTTGCCATCAACCCAAAGGTCTAGGCATTCTCCACCGTTGTAGATTAGGTTAGAGATGTGCCTCTCGTTATCCTTGCCAACAGGGTTCATACGGATGTCATTGAGATTCCATACCGCCCAATCCTGGCTACCTGTTGTGGCCATAGCGAAGGCTTCCTTGGCAAGTAGGGCAGATGCATCCCAGTGGTCGTGGCGTTGCACTAGGCATGCCATACGCGCCTCATGTGCCATATCTAGGCCAGACCCACTAGAAGCAGGCCCATCGGTACCTAAGCGGACTTCTACACCTGCTTCCTTGTACGCAGGAAGAGATGCTGTGCCTCCGCAAGCTAGTTTCATGTTTGAAGAAGGACAGTGAGCAAGGATTGCATTTCTTGCTGCCATGGTTCGCATTTCTGATTTCTTGACCCAAGAACCATGTGCACAGATTGTTCTGTCTGGGATGAAATAATCGATACTGTCGAGGTATTCTACGGGATACATTCCTGTTTGTTTGAAACAATCTGCAACTTCTTTTCGAGTCTCGGAAATATGGATTGACATGTATGCATTATGTTTCTCAGCCAATTCTTTGCCTGCAAGTAGAGTGTCTTCATCACATGTGTAAATAGCGTGAGTTGCAACTCCATACTGGACTTTGTTTTCAGCCTTGTTCGATGCTAGTTGTGAATCTAATTCTCTACGAACAGAACCATCATCTCCCCCTTCACGAGGTGGCCATTGGGTTTGAGGGCCACACACAATTCCTCGCAGGCCTGCCTCATTGAGTGCGGATGCAATCGCTGCAGGAAAGTGATACATGTCACAGGCAAATGTGGAGCCGGTTTTGATCATCTCTAGTGCGGATGCAAGTGCCCCAATTCGTGCGTATTCCTTTGTGAGATTCATTTCGGTTGGAAAGATTGACTTTTCCAGCCACTCTTGTAATGGAAGGCCATCTGAGAAGTCTCTTGCATTGAGTTGCATAGGCAAGTGAGTGTGCCAATTTTGGAATGAGCGAGTAATCAATTTCTTACTACCATCCAAGTTGTGGACAACATCTTCGTCTCCATTCGAGGCCGACCAAGAGCCATCTGCATGTAGCAGAAAATCACCAATGTGCGTACGTTGCTCATCGTCGATGAGCACAGCATTGGTGTAGCGTACAGCCGCTTCGTCCATGATGGGCCCACATTGAACTCTAATGTCAATGCTTGGCTATAATCAGACGATTTTTTGGATCTCGAAAGTTTTCTCGTGGTGTCCCCAGAGTACCTTTCCTGGTTCTAGGAACATGTAGTACTTGGTTTGGAAATCTCTTCCTAAGTCTGGATGCTCTTCCTCTAAGTTAATTCGAATTCTTTCACTGTAACCGCCAAGGGTTCCAGTACACGCTTTACCTTTGATTCCGTCAACCAATACTGGGTGCATTTGTTCATCAAAGTTCACCGTTTTTGGTAGGTCCTTATCAAACGGATGCGCGTCATTTTCTATCATCAAGCTCTCTTCAGTTGCTGGTATTGTATTCATATCATCACCTCTTTTTGTTCTATTACTCGTTGTTTTACGATATCTCCTGTCTGCAAATTTAGTGCGGTAAGTTGCGGGTCATTTCCTCCATAACAGCAGGAATCTATGCCTATAGCAGCAGGTCTGCTATTTAGCAATTCTACCTCCGATTCCCAAACTTCAGTTTGCTGAAGTCCGAAGCCAGGCATGGTAGAATGACCAAAAACGACTGTACGTTTTTTGTCAACAGGAGTAATCGAGTTGTGGAATTCTCCACGAATCCACATCAGTGTGTCAGTGGATTGTAAGTCCAAGTCCCCGTCCCACGGTGAATAACCTGCGTGAACTAGGCGAAAATCGTCGAGTACTATGTGGTGGGGTAGTGCATCAAGCCATGCTAAATCTTTGCCGACTCTCATTCTAAGATCAAAATCTTCTAACTCACCATTTGAGTTGGTAAATTCATCAATGTATGATTGATTGGTTGCTCGGCCTCCAATGTAGAACCAACCCGCCTGTTGCGAAGTTAAATTCCTAATATTATCAACATCAAACGATTTGAGCATCATCTCTTCATGGTTTCCAAGAACACAGAAGAACCGCGGGTCTTCCCTTGCTATTCTGATTACTTCACAAGATTTTGGACCTCTATCTACCAAGTCACCCAATAGAACAACCCTGTCTCTAGAATCCAAGTTGAGCGAGTCTAGTAAAGCAACAAGGGTGTCAGCATAGCCATGGACGTCGCCTATTGCCCAGACATTGCCGCCTTCATCCAGAACAGACTGTAGTTCAGCCTCGATATTTTTGTTTCTTCTACCTTGCATAATATCACGCCCAATCTTCCTTTTGTTCAGAGTCTTCTTCCTTCAGCCAAATCATTTGTCCACAGCAATTTGCTGGAATCAATCTGAAGTGTTCGGTTACCAGAATAATGGTTCCAAATGGGAATTCAGATTCGCATTTAGGACACTGATCTAGGCACTCTTGAGCATCGCTGAGAGCTATGATTTCTTCAAACGTCATTTCATCTTTTGAGATTGATAGGTGCTGAGGGATAGGAACTTTCTCTCCCAATAATTGCATCTTTTCGTCTTCTCCAGGACCCCAATGAAGATAGCCCCACGCATCGATATTGTCTGGATTCATCAAAGTCATCTTTCGGAAGGTGATACGTACTTGTTGGATGGTATAGACTTCGTAAGGAACCTCGTGCAAATCAATCTCTACTTCATCATCGATTTGAACATACAGAGGGTTGCCAATGAAGTTGTCAACGAAATCACGTCGTGCCTTGTGCCTGCGGCCTTTCCACCAGCCCAATTCATATTCAATTTCAGCGCAATCACACAATCTCTGACATACTGCATTACGAGCAGAACGGGTGGCCTTTTCGATGCTGCTTGCTTGTTTGATGATGATTTCATCATCGATTCTTGCTATTACTCTCCATATCTTGTTTTCACTAATTTTTGCCATCGTTTATCCTCCTAATTTATTGCTGAAAATAGATGCGAAATCCAAAATTTAACCTGTAAATTCAGACGCTCTATTTTGACATCAGTTGTTGCCTTTCGACTGTTATAAACCCACTGTTTTTCTCATCACACACCTAGACTGATTTCCATCATCTGGCCCCACTTTGCAGGCATGACACCGCCTTCGATAACTCCCCAAATTACCGGGTAATTTGGTTGGTGTTTTGGCGCTCCGCCATAACCATCGGTCAGATACAAAACGACCTCTGGTGGCTCATCATCTTCTGCAATCAGGTCAAAGACTGGGTGGAAATCAGTTCCACCACCGCCTTTGAGTGTGAATTCGTCAGGTTTGAACGGATTATCCATATCATAGATTACGTCCTCTTGGATGTACATGTCACATTGAATCAAGCGGAGTTGATATCCGCCAAATGAATTCAAAATGGCATAGACTTCACTGACGAATGTTTTGACAATATCTCCTGTTGTTGAACCGCTTGTATCCACGGCAATAGCGATATTGAGTTGCTTCTCTTTTTGTAAAGATGGAAGATACATTTTCTTGTAGACATGCCTTCTATTCGGGGGAAGCCATTTTCTTGTGCTATCAAACATTGGAGTTAGGAATTGTCTTAGGATTTCTTTCCAGTGCAACTTTGATGAGAATAGATCATCGAGGTGTGATTGGTAATTACCCATGTCTGTTCCACGGTCTTGGCATTGTTGAGCTGCCGCCATCATCTTGTTCTTCCATTCCTTCCAGACATCATCACTTCTTCTCGGTCTGAAATCGGAGTCAACTTTGGCAGTAATGTTTCCTTCTTCATCAACTTCTACAGTGGACCAACCATCGGAGCCATCTTGGCCAGGTTGGGAATCTTCACCAGGTGCTGAATTACCATGATCGTCAAGACATTGTCCACGCATTTCGATTGTGCCGTTTTTGATTAATTCAAACACGGTTTCTGCGGATTCTCCTTTGTATGGGTGGTATAGAATGGCTCCCTTAGGGATTTCAAAACCATCATCTTCGAGCAAGGAATTGACTTCGTGGTCAATAGCATGATTCCACATCTCATGGTCTTCTATCCTACCGTGTTCACGCATGAAGTGAGACATTCCACAGTGCCAAATCTCGTGAGCAAGAATAGTCATTCTTTCATCATTGGACAAGTCATTCAGGAAATGCGGGTTGAAGAAAATCCTCTTACCGTCTGTGGATGCAGTAGGGCATCGATGATCTACTACTGGAATCAGCTCCAAATTCATTGCTAGCGTGCCAATGAAAGGCCTCCATGCAAGCAATTTCATGCGATCATCAGTCCAATCCTGTAGAGCAACAGTCTTCGCCCCTTCATCTTCCTCGCTAGGAGGAGTGAAGTTGACTTGTTTCTCGTTTATTTCAGACATCTAATCACCTCAAACAATAATCCTGTTCTCCAATTCTTCATGCCGTGGATGGTCTAACAGAGCCTCTAGGAAGTCTTCCTTTCCTTCTGAATCCATAACCAATGTGATATCGTGGTGTAATAGTTGAGCCCAATCATTAGGGAACTTGAGAATGATGTCAAAGAAACCATTCAACAATTCTTCAGGGTTTTCGTGTTGACGCATGTTGTGTACTATTGCAGATAACATAGCATACCTTTGGTCGGGTCTTTTTGGAATTGTGACTTTAATCTCGCCAGCTAGCATCCTACTGATGTCAGGTATCTTCTCGCTCCATTGCAGGAATGCCATGAATTCTAGAGATGCGCCTTCACCGATTAGACCTTCTACGATTACATGCAGTAAGCCATCCTCAAGTTTATTTTCAGTAGCCAATTCTAATTCCATTGCAACGCGTTCCCAACTTCGAGGACTCGGCCATCCACGCTCTTTGTTGCCTTCCATAGAGAACAACTTTTGCGGCATATATCGAATGAATCCAGTTACTCTTGGGTCTAGATTGTTAACCAGTGCCCAATCAAGCCAACTTGATGAATTGGCTCCAACCTCGAGGTGACAGAAACGATTTGCTAGTGCGCTGGACATGGTTCTAGCAACTGCTGCATCACCGGTACGGTTTCCAGCAGCAACGATGTACCAACCTTCTGGAACTTGGTACAATTGTCCAAGTCTTCTGTCTAGAATGAATTCGTATGCGGCTACTTGCAGAGTGCTATCTGCCGCGGTGATTTCATCGAATAGAATAATGCCTTTTGCAGGAGTATCTTTGTCATCAGCGCGTGGCCATTCTGAAGATACGATCCAGTCGATTCCTTGCTTGTCATCTCTTGGAACAGGTAATCCACGAATGTCAACAGGCTCTCTTTGCGCCAATCTAACATCGATGAAACCGATGTCGTTTTCTTCACACAGATTTCTGATGAATGTCGACTTTCCAATTCCAGGGGGCCCCCAAATCATCAATGGTGGCACCATGTCGGCTCTCTCTGGATTATCCCATAGGATATCCAATTGGTGTTGCAATATTTTCTTCGCTTTTGCTATACTTGTTATGTTCATTTTCTTTTCCTCCTCATTTTCTGTATTTTGATTCCCAGCTCTTTAGATACGGCCAATCTGGTTTTTCCGCTTTCCCGCTCTCGAATGCTCTTCTGCCTGCGATTGAAATCGCATTGATCTTAGAAGACTCTGACACATTGAAGTCCTTGTCAGAAGCCAATCGTTTCAGAGCCATTCGTGCACGTGGTGAATTTGTGATGTCAACAACACCGACCAATAACGCTGCTCTCTTCCAAGCAGCTGTAGTCATGCTCATGATACCCTCTATTAGGGCATTAATAACCGGTTTTGTTGCGACTCTTGATACCGATAGGTGGTAAACGGTGAACTCGCAGCAAAACGGGTCGGTGTTGATGAGTGGATTTGTGTACAGGCTTTCGGCCAGATTGGTCAATTTCTGCTCTGCAGTTCCATTTCTACCAACAGTATTTGCTGCGCTTAAGGTAGCGGTGAGCAGATTTCTGATAACTCCATTTTCGCCCAAGTGTCTGCGACGTGCATAACGTGATTGAATAGCCGAATTTTGACTATCCATACCTAAGAATTCCACACCCAAGTCGGTATTCAACCAAATCTCAAGGTCAATTCTACCAAATGGCATAACCGAATTGTTTGGTGTTTCCCATTCATCAGACTCTCCTGAAAACATCGGGTTCCATTTACCACCTTGATTACCGTCATTTACTGAGCCGTTGATTAATTTAGGCATACTAGTGTTCATTTCAGAGAGTACATTACGAAGTCTTAGAATCGGTTTGGGGTTGTAACCACGAGAAATTAGAGATGCAAGAATCCTCATCGCTTTGTATTGGTCAAACCAGTCCAAGGTGTTGGTACACCATGATTCCAGAGCCCCAAAGGCAGGTTCTTTCTTTTCCTCAATCAATCGAATCATTTCGGGAATCTCAATACCTTCAGCAGCAATTTCAATATCGATATCTAGAGCGTCAGAGAATTGAATTTGCCCCCCGCGCATATCGTAACTATAGGGCTTAATTTTGATGCCGCCCATGTCCTCACAATCTATGATTTCCTTTGCGGTTAAGTGGGCTTTGAAATGTGGAATCTTTAGCAGTGTTACTTGCAAGTCATACCATTCGGGAACCTGATGCCAGAATCCACCGATGGAAAGCGAGTTCTTTTTGCGCGGCTTAGGGTGTAGACTCAATCGGTCTCCAAAGCCGATAATAGTGTCAACAAATGGACATCTGTTGAGTGAGCACGATAGAACACGTCGTTTGATATTGATACTTGTTAAGGCAGGACCTTTGTGTACATTCAAACTTCGGATTATCCTTTTTCCAGAGACATTAATGATGTTTAGGTGCTTATCGCCTATGATAGCAAGATGTGATAACTCGTCATCGAGATTCAATTCACTAATACCATCTGTCTTGATCATCAAGGCATCCATGTTGCCGCATTGGACATTTTCATCTCTAGTAACAACCGCGCCCCACAAACTGTCGATAGGCAGAGTTGGGTTGGAACCAAATCTATGCAAGTTGTAGAATTCGTTTTTGTCTTTGACACGAATTTCTTCGAATGCCCCTTTGATTTTGACGGTTTGCTTGGGAAAGCTATTGAACGAGATAACGGCACCAGGTTTCTTGATGTTGATTTCCTTGAGTGAATCGAAATCTTCCAGCATCAAGGTGCGCCCATATTGCACCTCATCAATGGTAATTGACTCGACATCATTACCTATGAATTGGAGACTCTCGTTCAAGTAGGTAATGCTGATATCGGTTTCATTTGGTATTGCTTTGTAAATTGTGTTCATATCATATCCTCCTTGTTTGGCGAAGTTGCGAAAATTGAACATTCCATCATCCGTTGTAATACATCGGTAATTTCAGTTCAAAAGTGAGCGCATAGGTGCGGGTGATAGTGAAATATACCACCGGCAAAACTCATTGCCGTGGGGTCTATTTAAGCCCGACGCTTTTCCTTAGGGAAATAGAAAATTTCCAAGAAAAACATGCTTAGGATTTTGATTGCCCGCCCACACTCTTTTTTTCTTCTTCATACTACGTATGAAGAAAAAAAGAGTGGGCTATTTGAGGCACAATTTGCTTGTGTCTCGACGCATATATTCCTACTCCATTGCCATATATAATACTCTTGAAATTCTTAACTCGAACAGTGATATTTTCTCATTTATTATCGAAGCAGCCGTATTGCTGCCAAGGAGAACTATACTGTTGCTTTATGTATCAACATTTTAGCATTCATAGATTGAGAGTTTAGGCGTTTCAATCGCCTTGACCATAGAATTGATTTCTGATTTGGTATTGATTCCAACAATGAATTGCAAACCTTCTTCTTTGCAGACATTTCTAATCAAGTCTAACATGGCGATCGCTTCAAACTCATTCAGGCTTTCGACATTGAAAGGCGTGAGTATGGGTACACAAGCTCCAAATGTTCTCTTTTTCATTACCGCCTGGGCTAGATGTGACAGTATTCGCAGTGGAGAGGGCACTCTTGATCGATGTGAGTGCCTGCGACTGTTAAAGGAATCAAACTCGCCACGAGACGACCATCTGCCAGTGAAGTCTAATCCGATTCTAGAGTCCTGTATGCCTATCATCCTAGCCCAATTATTCGCTAGAGCAACCATTGAACTGCGACAAAAATTGTCAACCGGTTTGAATATGATGGAATTATTGTTGTATAGGCTACCTTCGTCAACAATTATCGGTTTGTGAAATTTACTCAATACTTGAATTACATCATGTCCATGATACACGATGGTAGAGCCAATTTTGTGGAGTCTCGCTTCGATGGAATACTGTCCAAAGAAGCATCGACGCAACTGGTATTCATTTTTGTCGGTTTTGAAAGTGATTGAGCATTCAGATCTTCGAATCTTCTCACCGACCAATAGCCTTCTAGCTTGACGAATATTACCCTTTTTTACAATTTCTGGGGAGTGATTATTTGTGGCGAACATTGATTTTAATAGGCTCATCAATTCACCGATTTCAAAGTAATATTCCGCGCTTATTACAGAATTACTGGGGTCCAATTTTGCAGAAAATGGATACCACATGTGGCCGATTCCATCGTGAGAAAACGAAACGATTTTCCTTATGGTTTCCATTTGAACGACCCCGGTTTGAAGAATTTACTGACGGTATAAGGCGGGGTTTTGTAAACCATTGATTTCACAAGTGATTGGAGTTTCGAGTTCCTACTTTTGCGATAACAACTAGGAATTTTCACTCTATTTACTCGGATAGGATTCAATCTGCCATTTACAAACCTCGATGTTATCATAAATTGACAATCAAGGTCGCTAGCTAGTCCCTTTACAATTTCATACAAGCCATCGATTTTTGCACGGTCTAAGCCCACTTCCATTTCGTCGATCAAAATTACTTTTGATAGGTCATCAGCCTCAATTCTTTGGATTATATTGTAAATTTTAGCAAGTACAAAGATGATTTTGACATCCCCACCGGCAAGCCCAGATAAGTGTATGAGATTCCCATTTCTGTACTCTGCCATCACATCATTTCCTACCAATCGAAGTTGGATAACATTGCTTTTGGCCAATGGTAAGAATTTGTTAATACCCTCGATGAGTACTTTGGATTTAGCAAACATTGGATTCACAGTTGTGGTTTCCCCGCTAGTCCAGAAATAGAACTCTCTCCTCGAATTCTCGAATCCATTAATTGCATAGATTGGTTTTAGTTTACTCAAGTATTCTACAACTTCACCGTCTCTCAGGAAGATGCGCCCCACTCCATTTCCGATGTATAGGTGCAAATCAGTGGTAGTGTCACCTAACATCACTCTGCGCAGATAGTGTTCTTGGTCATCTGCGATAAATTTCATTTCAATTAGTGACTCCTTGGGTTCATATTTTGGATACCATTTACCATTCCACCGCTGAGAAATATCTGTAGATAGTGCTTGGGTGATTATCGTTACCAAAGACGATTTACCACTCCCATTACCACCAATAATCGTGTTCACACCTTCATCGAATTCAAAAGTGTGTAATCCTTCAAACGCCATGAAATTTCTACAAGCGACTGAAATGATTTTTTGAATCGGGATTGTATCGTGTTCAATCATCATCACACCAGCCATACTTGTTCATTGGCTAGGGCATTCAAAAACCCCCCGAATTGAATCAGGAAATTTACTGGTGGTCAAGAGGTTTAGAAATCGAGAACCTGAATTGCTTTGCTGATTCTTCCAAAGAGGCCACTCCTGGAAGAACTCTTCCAGCTAGAAGTTCAAGACATGCGCCTCCACCAGTTGATACGTGCCCCATCTTGCTTGTTAGGCCACGTTGACTAACCAAAGTGGCGGTGTGACCGCCACCCATTACTGCATAGCCATTGCCTTCTGCACATGCGTTCAACATCTCGATAGTTCCTAGAGCGAAATCGGTTTGCTCGAACACTCCTGCAGGGCCGTTGAGAATGATTGTGCCCGCACTCTTAATCGCCTTGGATAGAGCACGAATGCTGGTGATTCCCATATCAAAAATTGGCGCCTCAATAGGTAGGTTTCCAATTGGATGATCTACACGGTTACCTTCGATGTGCAGAGCAACATCGCTCGGCATGATGATGCATTCAGGGAAGTCGACCAGCAACTTGCTTGCCTTTGCCACAGCATCATCCCACGACTTGCCAAGTTCACCTTTCAAGAAATTGACATTAACCTCACCGATGTCTATGCCAGAGAGGTATAGGAATAGGTTTGCAACACCTCCAGTAACCCAGACGTGGTCACAAGTTCCGCCTCTCAGCATATTCTCTGCAACAGTGACCGAATCATCAACCTTGATGCCTCCTAATACGGTTATACATGGTCTTTCAGGATTCTTAAGAGCCAGTTCTAATTTGGATAATTCATAATTCATCAATTCGCCAGCGATACAAGGTAAAGTGTTAGTGAATCCTACAATTGAAGGTGAACTTCTGTGAGCACAAGCGAACGCATCGTTTACGAAAGCATCAGCAATCATCGATAGGTTCTGAACCATTTGCGTGTCTGCCATGATATTGAAATCACCCTTGGTGTTGATTTCTTCATCATCCATTCGGACATTATTGAGCATCAAAATCTCGCCATCTTCCAAACTCTCGATTGCAGTCAACGCTTTCTTACCATAGATATCGTCAATCCACTTTACGTTTCGACCAAGCAATCTACCCAACTCTCTGGCGTGCCCTAGAGTAGATGTGAAGTCCTTCTTTCCAGGCCGAGATTGGTGAGATAGAAGGATGACTTTGGACTTGGATAATTTGTTCAAAGTTGGAATGATTCTTCTGATTCTTGTATCATCTAGGAAGATATTTCGTTCCGGGTCCATAGGAGAATTGATGTCAACGCGCACCAAAACAGTGCGCCCGTCGAGGTCAACCTCGTCGAGGGTGAGGACCTTTGCCATCATGTAATGCGACAAGCCCACGGTTTTTGATAAGACCGGTCCAAACGCGCGTCCTTGGCTAGACAAAGGCGCGAAATCTCATATACCCATATTGAGCGATGATACGCATGGCGCGCGAGGAATCTTTCGATGGTCCTCGTAAGCGTGCTAAAACCTCTACTTCGGCATTTGGTGTATCAAAGAGAGAGGGGCATGATTCTTCGGTTTACTACAACTCAAAGATGTATGATGATTTAGTCTCGCATAGAGATGTTGGCGATGCTCAAGAACTTCCGTCGGAATTGGAAAATATCATCATCAATGGCGACTCAAGAGACTTGCCAATTCCTGATAATTGCGTACATTTGGTTGTGACTTCACCACCATATAATGCATCTAAAGCATATGATGAAGATCTTTCTTTGACAGAATATCTGGGGTTATTGCATGAGGTGTTTTCAGAGTGTTATCGTGTTTTAACTCCTGGCGGAAGGATGGTTGTCAATGTGGCAAACCTTGGACGTAAACCATACATTCCTTTAGCTAGCCATATCAATTTGATTATGCATGAAATCGGATTCATGCACCGAGGTGAAGTGATTTGGGATAAGTCTGCAAGTGCGGGTTCATCGTGTGCTTGGGGTTCATTCCAATCAGCATCAAATCCTTGTTTACGAGATATCCATGAGTACATGTTGATGTTCTCAAAAGGGGATTACAAATTACCGAGAGATAAGAAGGAAAGGGAAGAAGGAAGGATTGACACGATTGGTCGAGATGAATTCATTCAACAGACCAAATCGATTTGGTCATTTTCCACCGAATCCGCAAAGAGGGTCAATCACCCGGCACCATTTCCAGTTGAATTACCCAAGCGTTGTATCGAGATGTTTACTTTCCTTGGTGATGTTGTATTCGATCCATTCCTTGGTTCAGGAACCACTGCAGTGGCCGCCAAACAAACCGGCAGGATTTACATTGGGTGCGATATTTCAGATGAATATTGCAATATTGCTGAACAACGTCTTGCTTCAACCGAATCTTTTGTGTCACAAGCGATTCAAGTTGAATAATCGGCTTGCTGCTGAAAAATCTTGCAACGGAAGTCGTTTTGAACTAATGACACTAGGAATGCTTCATGGAGGGCGAACTGACGACTTTAGTTGGCCCTGAAGGTGAGGATTGGCGAGTACCGGTCACAGAATTAGAATCGAGGCAGAAAGAACTTGCCTCTAGACTTACAGAACAAGGCTTGGAAGCAGCACTAATCCAGACTCCTGTAGACTTGTATTATTATTCAGGTGGCAGGCAAAACGGAACTTTGCTGGTAACCGCTGAAGGTGAATCAAGACTATTCGTTAGACGTTCACTATCTCGCGCTAAGCATGAGTCAGGTGGCGATGATTCACCACATAGTATCGAATCTTTTCCAAGGATGGCTACATTCGCTGAAGAAATTGGTTGCAAACCTGCAATGCAATTTGGGGAATTACCACATGCATTTGCTTCCCGCTTCGCTTCCAAAGCAGGCGCAACCGAAGATTGCACCCAAATTGTGCATTCACAAAGAGAAGTGAAGAGTGAATGGGAATTAGAAATGATGGCTGAAGGTGCTAATGTTCAGATGGCTATGTTTGAGGCGGTTGCTGCAGTAGGCGGTGAAGGCGTTCCAGAAATCGAATTGGTTGCCGCTGCTGAGGCAGTTAGTCGTGCCGCAGGGTTTGGTGGAAATGTGCAAATGCGTAGATTCCCACTTCAGTGTGACCGTGGAGTAATCGTTGCTGGTAGAGCAGGAGGCATTCCTTCTTTCTTCGATTCAGCAATCGGAGGAACCGGGCCTCATCCTATGGCATCCATGGGTAGCGGATTTACCAGAATTAAGGCCAATGAACCAGTATTGGTTGACCTAGTTCATCTTCACAGAGGATACGTTGTAGATACGACTAGAATGTTCGTAGCAGGCTCTCTGCCTTCTGTTTGGCAGGAGAGATTGGACGATATGGTTGCAGTCAAAGAAGAGGTTGTAGATGTTCTAGACCAAGGCCTTGATTGCTCACAGGCTTGGCGCCAAGGCCTAGCATTAGCAGAAGAGTTGGGACACGGAGAACATCTGATGGGCATGGCCCCAGATCAATCCCGTTTCCTCGGACATTCCGTAGGATTACAACTCGATGAATCTCCAGTAGTGGCGGAAGGATTTGACCGCCCTCTTCCAATAGGCGGTACTATGGCAATCGAGCCAAAGGTCGTCCATCCAGATGGAAGTATAGGCAGTGAAGATACTTGGGTTAGAGATGATGAAGGAATGCGCCCAATCACTGCTGATGGAGCGATTCCATGGATAACTGAATGGTGATAATATGAGCGAAAAAATAGTTCTTGATGAAGATTTTACTGAGAAAAAAAGAGACTGGGATGAGTCGGATGTCGGTAAGAGAATCGTCAAGCGAGTCACTGTAAATGGAACTTATTTCAACGAATTAATCGTACAGGTTTTCTGTCAATTCTGTGCTTCAGAATTCATTGGTCCAGCAAGAGAAGCTGGGGGTTTTCTGGGAGGCCACGAGTGTTTCCACGCATGGGAAATCTCACAAGCCATCGGCCGTGAGGATGGACTGGTGGAGTAGATGGCTAAGCCATATTCAACAAGTCACATCGGCTTTGTATCCTCTGGTTTTACTGATATGCGCCTTTCCGGTGCAGTCAAAGAGCAACTGGTAGTATTGTTGGTTGCAGAAATTGACAAGATGGTGCCTACTATGGAGGCAGCAACTCTTGCAGCAACCCCTGACAAGAAAACCCTTGATGACACCAAACGTACACGCTTGAATTACAATCGAACACGCGAGTTGATGATTGAGAGATTAGGCGAACTTGAGAGCGTAGGCTCCCAGGCGGTACAAGCAGGGATAGAACACCTTGAGACATATCTCAAGAAAACCCTACACGCAGCGGAAAGTGCTGCAGCAAAGGACCGTGTGAACACCATCAAACCAAGACATCTCTCCGCTGTGACGACCACTTCTACAGAACAGTCAGAGTCCACAGAATCGGTAGCGGTTGAAGTGGAAGAAGATATTCTTGAAGGCCAAGTTAGTGGTTCTGCGCTAACTCCTTCCGTGGTAAGAAAGATGGCCCGTTCATTTGCAGGAATGCAGATTACTGATGCCGCAATAGAGGAATTATTGCTTTGGTATTACGAAGTAGTAGATGAGACCGGTCAAAACATCAGAGAGCATGCACAACTTGGCGGTAACCCTGCAACTTTCATCGATGCGCTTGACAAGATGAAAGATTTGATGATGTTAGGATGGATTCGCAGGATGTTAGTCAAAGCATCAGAAGATGCTGAAGAGCGTGGTTACAAGAGAATCGATGTTGAACAACTGATTCATTTAGATCCGTTCGAATAATCAAATCGAGCAGGTCATATCTGCGCCACAACACATTGGCGACTTGATTTTGCCACAACCATCAGGGCATTTTGTTACTGAGACTTGAGTCCCGTCTGCCTTGGTAATTACATCTGGTACCATATCGCAATTGCACTTGGCACACTTCATTCCTACAACGCCCATTCCACATGATGCACAAGAGTACTGAATCATGGCACACCGATTGGTTCTCGGTGTATATCGCTTTCGTAGAAAATCAAGCTATGTCAAATCTGTCAGCATTCATCACTTTGTTCCATGCAGCGATAAAGTCAGAGACGAACTTGTCTTTGCTGTCATCTTGTGCATAAACTTCAGCGATTGCACGTAGTTGTGAATTGCTTCCGAATACTAGGTCATACCTTGATGCACTGCGGACCTTTTCTCCAGAGGAGCGGCCGTGAGCATCATAGGAGTTGCTTCCAGTTGGAGTCCACTTGACATTCATGTCGAGTAGAGTATTGAACCAATCATTGGAAAGGCTTGAGCCATTCGAGAACAATCCTCTATCATCTGAAGAGATTCCTAAGGATCTCAATCCACCGACAAGAACAGTCATTTCAGGAGCAGTCAATCCAAGGAGTTGTGCCTTGTCAAGCATCATTTCTTCTGGGCTGACCGCGTAGTTCTTCTTCAGGAAGTTTCTAAATCCACATGAAACAGGTTCTAGAACTGCAAATGAATCAGCATCAGTTTGCTCTGCACTTGCATCTCCACGGCCTGCAGTGAATGGAACATCCTTTCCACACGCCATCTCGATTCCAACATTTCCAGCTAGAACGATTGTGTCAGCAATGCTTGCACCGTTCGCTTCAGCAATTCCGCCTAGAACTCCAAGAACCTTGGATAGTTGCTCTGGCTTGTTTGCTTCCCAGTCTTTCTGAGGTGCAAGTCTGATACGAGCACCGTTTGCACCACCACGGTTGTCAGAACCACGGAATGTGGAAGCACTAGCCCAAGCGGTCTCGACCATCTCTGCGATTGATAGGCCGCTTGCCTTGATTGCGCCCTTTACTGCATTAACATCGTAAGATGTGCTACCTGCAGGAACCGGGTCTTGCCAAATCAAATCTTCACTAGGAACATCTGGGCCGAGGTATCTTGCCTTTGGCCCCATGTCACGATGTAGCAACTTGAACCATGCACGAGCGAAAGCATCGCCGAATGCATCTGGGTTCTCGTGGAAGTGCTTGGAAATCTTTCTGTAAGCAGGGTCACGGATCATTGCCATATCTGCTGTAGTCATCATGGTTGGAACCTTCATTGAAGAATCTTCAGCGTCTGGCGCCATGTCATCTTCATCTGGGTTTTCAGGAGTCCATTGGTTTGCTCCAGCAGGGCTCTTTACCAACTTCCAGTTATCTTCATACTTGAATAGAAGGTCAAAGTATCCGTTGTCCCATTGAGTAGGGTTTGCTGTCCATGCGCCTTCGATACCGGAGGTGATAGCGTCTCTTCCCTTACCAGACCCGTGAGTACTAGTCCATCCGAAACCTTGCTCTTCGATGCTAGCACCTTCCGGCTCTGCACCTACTAGGTCAGCATCACCAGCACCATGTGCCTTACCGAAGGTGTGTCCTCCAGCGGTTAATGCAACGGTTTCTTCGTCATCCATTGC
>CAZEXE010000031.1:3065-17521 GCA_964516645.1 uncultured Candidatus Poseidoniales archaeon | reverse complement strand
ACATGTTCAGTCCGGCTCGCTTATATCCGTTTGAAAACTCATCTAAGTGACCATATGTGCCATTTCCTGGCCCACCCCAATACCAATCCAAATCGCCATCATTCCCAATATCTATTCCTATGGATTCTGATCGAACTCCACTCGAATTAGCAAGACCTCGGACATCTAGGGCCGCAGTTGTGATTACAGAACTAGCGCCGATGCTGATATTGGTACTAACATCATGACCTGGCCCTGAAAAGTCCAGTGTAATCGATGCAGGAGTGCCTAGATTTCCGAAATGGGTTGTTGAGCCAGCATTAACTTGAAACGCCGGTAATGAGCCCAGCAATAACAAAGAAAGTAGTATTGCACGACCCTTCATGGCCCGATACAAATGCAACTTATCAAAGACATTTGCGGTTAAATTCTATATCCACAATTTGGAAATTTCAAGAAATAATTTCTGGATTTAATCGCAAGGGCCCTGTTGTATTAGGCGTCGATGCGAACGCTACCCCTTGCAGACCACTTTGTTCAAGAACCGACTGTAGTTTGGGCCTCATATGAAGAAAGTAATTACTTCGTTTTTTTGTTTGTTGATGATAACTACCTCCTTGGCCGGTTGCTTTGGTAGTGGCGACGAAGATAGCGAAACTGATACCGTGTCCAATGAACCGAAATTAAGTGACTGGGAGGTCTACCATGTTGAGTCAGGTGATGATTTGCCCAACTGTAATTCAGAAACACTCGGGCGGCTGTACTATGTTGCCTCTACAACCACTTTTGAGGTCTGCTTGACATCCGGTTGGTCATTCATTGACATCAAGGGTGCAGATGGCGAAAGGGGACCAGCTGGTGCAGATGGACAAGATGGTACTGACGGACTAGATGGTGTAGATGGGCAAGATGTGGATCAAGCATACATTGCGGAATTAGAACGAAGAATTACTGTTTTGGAAGATAAGATTCTTGAATTGGAAGGTAATTTATCAGCGGTAATTGATGCAATATCTTACACGACTATCGATTCAGTTATTGATAATTCCAGAGCCACCTTCTTGACCTCCTTCCAAGAAGAAAATATCGTTAGGGATTCAAATGGTGTCATGCATGTAGTGTACAGAGGTGTTCACAATGGTCAATGGATGCCAATGTACACGAGTGGAGATGGTGATTCTTGGAATACCCCAATCCCGATACGAACATCACATTATGACGGTGTATCTAGTTACTACACACCTTCGATTTTGATTGATAATCAGAACAACTTGCATGTTGTGTTCAGCGATTATGGAAATATTCCTGCCTCGAGTGAAAAGACAACTGCAGGCTTCGACTACCCAGGATTTGGATATACAGGTTACTATGTGAAATGTGAAGCCGATGTTGATTGTAGTGACCAAACGAATTGGGTCAATCCATTTACGGGTGAAGTTGGAGGGGGATTGCTTCCAGCAACCTCAAACCGTTACCAATACTATTTCAGTATGGATGCACGACCTAACGCAGATGGCACTGATGATGATGTGTTCATCACATGGAGAGAAGAGGGAGTGGCAAGAGAGACTGTCGCATATCGAATCGATGCAGCCGATGGTTTTGTTGCGTTGCCTAGTTTAGGGGATGCATATATGTCGCAAAATATTGTTGTCGATAATGATGGAGCGGTCTTATTTGTTGGCGGAGAATACTATGGTGAAAATGCTATGAAGATTTACGAGTTATCTGATGACGAGTCTACTTGGCTATTGCGTGATAAACTCATTCCAAGAATCCGAGAGGGGATGAGCATGGACAACAACACACCTGCATTAGGTACTAATGATGGTTTGTTACGACATTATCGGCTATCATCTACCGTTGATAAAGACAATTTCCTCCATATTGTGGCAGAAGTAACCGACCCCTGGCATAATAATAAATGGAGAATAATGTATTATGAATTCAATCCATTGGCTGAAAATTCTCAGTCATATAATTCGGCATACTCAGCAACAGGGAATACTGAAGGGGAACTGACTGCAGTTTGGGTTGATACAAACATAGAGCCCGAGGGGCATATGTATTATCCAATGATTGTGGTGGATGATTCCTCTGACCTCGCCCATCCTACAGTTCATGTATTCAGTTGGTTTCATCAGAGTCAAGATAATGATTTCAATTTGCATAGCACGATGACAAGGGGGGGATATGAATTCAGCGGTGGAGAAAATCCGATTTTTAGTGAAGGAAATGCCGGTCCAATCAAAGCATTACTCAGCACCAATGTCCTGATTGATGGGACAACCATGATTGACTTAATATCGGTTCTTGATCCAAATGATCTGCACTATTTTCAGATTGCTTTAACAGCATGAGAGGGCGCCCTCTGTATTTATTCGGTAGTTTGTTATGGGGATGACATGAACCTAACGACACTTGATTTCATCCGTATTGCTATTGGCGTGGTTATTCTGCTGTATGTAGCCAATTGTTTGCTCAATCAGAAAGTATGGATTCGTAAGACCTTTTCTTGGGGAACAAAAGAGGAGTATCCAAAGATATTCCAAATGAACATCATTGGTGGTACATTGATTGGATTATATTTGACTGTGTCTCCCTTCTTGTGGTAATTACTATTGCGACCTGCAGTGAGACTAGCTATCGCAAGTTCGAATCTATTCGTAACAGAGTGCGGATAGCGGGAATCGAACCCACGACATGAGGTTGGAAACCTCAGGTGATAACCACTTCACCATATCCGCGAAGTAGTCTGTCCGAGGGCGTCCTATTCTTAGCCAATTCGGTTTCAATTTGGCGGGAATCTTCCTGGCCTACTAGCATCATCCATCACGAAAGCGCTTGCCATTCTTTGTTGCACGATTCTTCTTCTCTCCTCTTTCTTCTTGCGAGCATTGCGTCTAGCATTGAGAGCCAAGAGTAGTGCGAGAAGAATTGCTATACTCACAGCAACAATTTCTTGGATGTGTGGCACATCTTTCGCCCTGTCGAGAATTTCATCGAAAGAATCTCCATCATCTGAGTTTATCGCATCGATTTGAATTGATGTGAATGCCATCGAAGAGGCGGCTCCAGGCTCGGATGCCTCGATTACCGAGTTGATGTCTCCCTTCTCGACAATATATCCTGAGAATGCAATGGTTTGCTGTCCTTCACCAGGAATGACCAGAACATGTACTCTTGCGCTAGCATCTATTGCGTTGAGCGATTTCCATTCGATTCGGACAGTCAAATTATTTTGAATCAAATTCGTAACCGTACAGGTGAATGTGATACTCGAATCTAGAGCTATGTCAATTTCAAAGTCCGTAGGCCCACATTCAAGCAATACCTCTGCAGTATTTCTTGTGGGGTCACTAGGCCAGTGATCTGCCAGTTCTGCACCGGGTGAGTTATTGTCTCCATATCCATCTGCATCACTGTCTTGATACTGCGAGTTGCGTTCAGGGAAAGCATCTCCAGAGTTTGACCATCCATCATCATCATTATCTAGACAACCCAATAAATCGATGGTAGAATAACCCTCAACTGTAGGACACTGGTCACCATTAGTTCCATTTGGGTTATCTCCGTATCCATCACCATCAGAATCAGTCCACTGACTTGAATCGGAGGGAAGTATATCTGCCCCATTAGACCATGTGTCTCCATCATTATCAAGACAGCCTACTTCACCGTTTTCAGAGGTACCAATTATGTCCGGACAATCGTCGATATTGTTACCAAATCCATCAGAGTCATTGTCCTTCCATTCGCTACTATCTGTAGGGAATACATCATTGGAGTCCGACCATCCATCGCCATCTCCATCGGGGCACCCAAGTCTGTCAGCATTACTTAGGCCATATGCGGTAGGACAAGCATCGGGGTTGGTACCATTTGCATTATCTCCGTATCCATCCAAGTCAGTATCGTTCCATTGGGTAGCATCGAGTGGGAAGGAATCATTGCCATCTGCCCATGAGTCTTGGTCTGCATCAAAACAACCAATAGAGCCATTCGTCGATGTACCAGCTGTATTGATACAATCATCTTCAGCATCATCATATCCATCTCCGTCAGTATCTAAGTGACGGGTTGGATCTGTGGGGAAATCGTCGTTAATGTCGGAGTATCCATCACCATCAGTGTCGACACAACCGAGCCTGTCAATAGTCGAATTACCATAAGTCAGTGGACAATCATCGGCATTATTTCCAGTTGAATTATCACCATATCCATCACCGTCTTGGTCAGAGTGTTGGGTATCATCACTAGGGAATGCATCAATGCTATCTGCCCAACCATCACCGTCAGCATCAGGACATCCTAGCATTCCGCCCTGTGTGGAATTACCGTGAGTTGTGGGACACGCATCTGGGTTTGTACCTCCACTATTATCTCCATAACCGTCACCATCAACATCGTGCCATTGAGTAGAATCATTGGTGAAACTATCCTCACCATTAGACCAACCATCACCATCATCATCAGGGCAGCCAAGAGTTCCATTCTGCCAAGAGTCACCTGCAGTATTTGGACAATCATCAGCATAGTTGCCTGTGGGCTCATCACCGAATCCATCGCCATCGGTGTCATTCCATTGAGTTTCATCTGAAGGGAATGCATCATACTCTACAGTTCTTCCATCACCATCAGCGTCAAGACATCCTTGCAAAATCCATGTGGAATTACCTGCGAAGTTCGGACAGTCGTCTTCATTATCTGCAAAGCCATCACCATCGGTATCAATCGACCTTGTAGGGTCGGTTGGCCACGGGTCATTATCATCAGATACTCCATCACCATCGGTGTCAAGGCATCCTTGCCGGTCGACTGTTGAGTTGCCCCAAATAGTTGGGCAATCATCCCAATTAGTTGCTGGATTCGGGTTATCATAGTAGCCATCGCCATCGGTATCTAACCACTGACTATCGTCGTTTAGCAAAGCATCGTTTAGGTCAGATTGCCCATCGCCATCTTCGTCCAAACACCCATTCCGGTCTAGGGTAGAGTTACCCCAGGTTGAATCACAAGCATCTGCACCTTGCATTGCAGACCAACCGCCATCGGGGTCAGACCATGAATCGGAGTCAGAATCCGGACATCCAAATCTGTCTGAACTTGAAGTTCCAACAACAGATGTACAAGAATCCGGATTTAGTCCTCCTGGATTGTCACCAAAGCCATCAGAGTCAGCATCTGACCACTGTGTCCCCTCATTAGGGAAATCGTCACCAACATTTGACCATCCATCACCGTCACCATCTGGGCATCCAGTTTGGTCTTGAGTTGAAGTTCCGTAAGTGCTTGGGCAATTATCTAGGCTGTCGATGAATCCATCTCCATCAGCGTCTGCTGATAGGTTGATCATCGAATAAGGAGCATCGATAACCATAGAGAACATCTGAGGTCCTGTTGGAATGTTAGTGCCATTAACATGCACTTCCCAGATTCCAGACATTGGTGAAGAGATGGTCGTTCCGATTAGATTGTCAAGGTTATTTCCATATTCTACCCAGTTGCCATTAGGGTCCTTTACTGCGAAGTCGATGTCATTGACTAGATTTGTTGAAGCCGCAGGTGTGCTTGCTGGGTCGGTCCAAGAGACCATTATTCTGAGGTCAGGGGCAGAGGTAGGAACAGTGAATTTCCATGCTCTAGAATCTCCAGTATTAACCGATTCATTGTCAACCCATGTTGTGTTTACGGCTCTATCAAGGTCTAGTAGCCCCCATCCTTCGTGATAGTTAGGAGCAGTCTCGCCAGCACCATTTGTTGATGAACCGTATTGGCCGGCCATGTCATGAGCGCTAACTGCGATGATTCCTTTGACCAATGCACTAGATGGTGTCGAGTGACCTAAGTTATCGATTAGGTGCTGGTAAAGAAGTGCGGAGGCACCAGCAGTAATCGGTGTAGACATACTTGTGCCGCCCATATAGGTGTAATCGGAATTATGTGCCAACCATCCAGTACTGGTTGTAGACCTACTCTTTGTTGAAAGGATGAATGTTCCTGGTGCTGATATATCTGGCTTCATTCTACCATCATCAACTGGTCCTCTACTAGAAAATGCAGCCATACCCTCGGTGTGATTTGCCATCCTATCAGAGTTAATTGGGTCGGCAGGATAATCTCCCGGCCACCATTGACCCCACTCACTAGAGATTTGAGTGCCTCTATCATTTTCAGAAGCACCTACAGTCAAGACATTTTTGCTGGTTGCAGGAGCACCGAGACTATCATCATCGATCTCACCGTTGCTATTTGCGTCGGTTCCAGAGTTTCCAGCAGAGAATAGAATTAGCATCCCACTGTGGTTTCTTGCGGAATGATCAGTTTGCATTGAGTTGGAGGTATATTGTCCAGCAACAGGTGCGCCCCATGAATTGGTGTGGATGTGAGAACCATTTGCAGCAGCATCATCGAACATATCAGAAAGGTCATCAGGTATTCCCATCAAGGTGTAACCATCCGAATATCCGTAGGTATTCTCCACAGTTGTAGTCCAATCGGTCCACACTTGAGTTGCTTGCATGTACAATCTCGCTTCTGGTGCTATACCCATAATTGAGCCGGAAGATTGGGTTCCATCTCCCAAAACAGAACCTGCAACGTGAGTACCATGTCCCGAGTCTACGTCCGAAGCACCGTCATTGTATGGAGGATTTGCCCATTGTTGAGAGCCCGATGGAATTCCATAGGAATGAATACCAACGATGTGATCTTTGAAATCAGGATGCATGTTAGTGTTATTCACTCCATTATCCAATCCAGTATCCGATACTGCGACAATGATTCCAGTGCCATCAAGAGCATTCCAGGCGGAGTCAATTCCTGCCATTTGTGTGGCGCTTTGTAATACGTCCGCCCCAATGACGCCATCCGCAACATCGTTGAGTAGAATTCTTTCGAAACGAGGCTCAATCCATTCAATTTCGGATTGTTCTGACAACCATTCAACTCCACTGATTCTAACTTCAACAGTTGCCCATCTCCAACTGTGGGAGATAACTTCAACATCTCCGCGCTCACCAATTCCTTCAGGTAATTCGTCACCGGATAGTACTACATTGACTACACCAATTCCTTTGGCGATGAACCATGAGTCCATCTCGCCCTTTAGCGAAGGCATTAGGTGAGGGTGAAGTTTGGCAGAAGGCGGCATTTTCACCATTCCATTGACTTCTAGTTTTGCCAATTCGGAAGGAGTGTGCCCATTCAATTCACAATGGAATGCAGATGTAGGCAAGAACGACCAACATTCAACACCAGAATCTGCTAAGTCGTGCACCCAATTTGAAGGAACAGGGTATTCGTGAGTCAACATCCAGAATCCATATTGTGGAAGGTTAGGAAATTGTTCGATTGGGATAGAATCGATCTCTCCGTTAAGCAAACCAATAGTCTCTCCGTCACCGTTTTGTGGCTGCCAAGCAGCTACAGAACCGAAAGAAGACAGAACCAGCAATCCTACAAGGGCCATCGCACGCATGTTACTATGTTGTACGGAGTAGTGGATGAATGTTATCATCTTACGCAAGTTCATAATCTTGGCCGCTGACGCCCAATTATGGGAGCAGGCAACCCGAGGGCAGCACAGTATGACCACCTCTCTCCAGAGGAGTTGAATACGGACAAAGTAGAGATACTCGGGAAGCAAATCTGGAGGGTTGTTCCTTACGGATTGAAATACAAACGTCGTGCATTGACGGGGATTCTTGCTAATGGCATGGCAAGGTTTGCCGACTTACTTCCATTCGTGTTCATCGGTTTCGCAGTTGACTACTATGCTGGAAATGATACCGATGGCACATTCGGAAGCATGAGAGATTTGCTTGACGAAACGATATTTCCTCTGATTACTGACAATTTAGCGATTGGATATGGCCTACTCATTTTCCTTGGATTTGCAAGCCTAGCCGTGTTCCAAGGAATTAGCGAATACTGTTGGCAGACCCTTGGTTACAAAGTTCAGCACGACTTGCGACTTGATGCCACTAGGTCGCTAATCGACATGGAAGCATCATACTATGATTTACGTCAAACAGGGCAATTGATGAGTGTGTTATCGGCAGATGTAAATCAATTAGAAGATGTAATTAGTGATGCATCGACTTCGATAATTAGGATTGTCGTAACTTTTGGAACAGCATTTTTGATTCTTTCATTGATGAGTTGGAAATTAGCAGCAGTATTGTTTGCTCCGTTATTGTTAATCATTCCACTGGTGTACCTTTTCTCGACACGTGTTCAAAGAAAGTACCGCCAGCAAAGAGAATCAACGGGAGATATTACCGCAGTACTCGAGAATGTTATTTCAGGAATTTCAGTGGTTCAGGCTTACAATGCACAAGAGTGGGAATCTAATCGTGTTGATAATGAATCAACCGCTTACAGAGATCAAGCGATTGGAGCAAGTAGAGATAGAAACCGATTCTTACCAGGTTTGTATGCTATTGCAGGAATAGCGTTTGGATTGCTGGTTACTGTTGGTGGTTACCTCACCAAGTCTGGAGACATTTCTACAGGACAATTAGTAACCTTCCTTCTGATTTCAACAAGGATGACAATGCCGATGTTCATCTTTGGAATGCTAGTAAACCAGTTGCAAAAAGGAGAGGCAAGTGCTCGAAGAGTATTCGCATTGGTCGATTTGGAACCTACAATTACCGATAAGGAAGATTCTAAAGAACTGGATGGGCCAATAACCTCAGTCGAATTTGTCAATGTGCATTTCACATATCCAGGAACTTCTACCAAAGTGTTGGCTGGAATTTCATTCAAGGCAAATGCGGGTGAATTCTTAGGCGTTATGGGCCATACAGGTGCAGGAAAAACTACAATTTTGAAATTGTTAATGCGCTATTATGAGCCACAAGAAGGACAAGTATTGGTCAATGGAATCGATGTCCAAGATTTGACATTAGATTCTGTTCGCGCAGGAATGGGATTCGTGAGTCAAGAACCATTCCTATTCTTTGGTACGCTAAAGCAGAATGTAGCGTATAACCGTGAAGCAAATGAAGAAGAAATCATGGGCGCTTTAGAACTAGCTGGCGCTGCTGATTTTGTCAATGAATTTGAGCACGGTTTGGACACCATGGTTGGTGATAGAGGCACCAAATTATCTGGTGGTCAAAGAGCAAGAGTCTCTCTGGCAAGGGCTTTGCTGAAAAACCCGAGTTTACTGGTTTTGGATGAAGCATCTAGTGCATTAGATGCTGAGACCGAGAAACGAATCCAAGAGAATTTAATCGCAAGTGGTGAAAATAGAACAACCATTGCAGTTGCACATAGATTGTCGACTATTCGTAATGCTGAGGAGATTATTTCCATGGTTGATGGAGCAATTGTTGAGCGAGGAAGTCACGAGGAATTGCTCGCAAACACTGGAGTTTATGCAAGCCAGTGGCAGATTCAAACCGGACAACGCTAATTATCTGGTATCTTCGATTTGTTTTCTGCGCCTTTCTTCAAGGTCGGGAGCGAACCGCTTGTCGCCCTGAATGATTATCATTGAAATGAGAAGGAACAATGGGAATCCGACGATTATCGCCCAAACCGATAGTGAGAGATTCATTAGATTCTCTTCTTCAAAAATCTCTGCAACACCAATTATGGCAAACACGAGAATTACACGAAAAACCGTTAGCCAACTTCGAATCAACATCCAGATCTCTCTAGCATCGTCGTTGTCATCAGGCTCATTGATTCTCTCGCGAATTGTCTGCGCCATGTCGGTCCCTTAATCGGGACCTGCATAAAATTAGTCAAGCGGTTCGGATTCTATCGTCGATCTGTTCGCCAACTCCAGCACTTCCGCCGGTGCGTCGAATCTCTCTCCACGCTTTGTTGACTCCAGCACCATATGCCCAGTGAGCCAAGAATACGAATAGTGGTGCTAAGAATACAGTTCCAATATTGCGATGAGGGCTGGTTCCTATCGCAGCACCTAGCCAAGAGATTGCAATGTATAGTCCAGCCAATCCAAGTGGAATGTGGAAAGCGATACGTGATAGGTCCCATTCTCCATCTAAGGTGAACCACAAATCAGCATCGGCACCGCCAGTAAATGCACCGCAAATCACGCTGATTGCAGCAGCTACCACAATCCAAGGGAAGAAACCGATAGCGGTATGTGACCACTCTGCTATTTCTGGCCAGCGTTTGTTTGCAACCATTCTAGTGTAACCGTAATTTCTCATTTGCTTCATGTATGGTCTGAACGGACGTCGACGCCTGTGAGGCATCACATTTTCAGGGTCGATGAATAACTTGTGACCTGCACGCTGAATCTTTGCATCTAATACAACATCTTCAGCACCGATACATCCATCCTCAAAGAAGCCAACCTCTCGAAGGTTTGCCATTCTGTGTGCACAATTAACTCCAGGGTTGTGAGTGATTGGAACTAATTTGCCCTTTGGCTGAGCACCATATCGTGTTCCTGCAGTCATAAATTTCGTACAAAATGCAACATCTGCACACTTAGCACCGAAGGGATCCTCATCAGGAGCGAAGTTAGGTCCTCCAACAGCTCCAACTTCGGGGTCCTTGAACCAGCGAACTAATTTTTCGACCCAGTCAAGAGGAGGGATTGTATCGTCATCAGTGAATAGAACTAGGTCGTGGTCCATTTGTTCAAGAGCGTAGTTGCATGCATTCGCCCTGTTACGCGAGGGGTCGTCAATCCAAGTCGCGCCGTACTTTTCACATACTTCCTTAGTGTGGTCTTTGGATTTGGAATCAGAGATTACAATTTCAAAATCAGGGTATGTTTGTTTGGCCAATCTACCCAACACAATATCTAATTCATCTGCATTATTGATTGTTGGAATCAAAACGGCAACCTTGTAGGGTTCACCGTCGTCTTTGAGCAGCACTGAAACATCTGCCATGCACCGGCCATATATCACCCCTTGATGAAACCATCTCAAGACAATATGGGGTTGACAATCCACTCCCAAGGCGCGCTTTTATTGTAGTTTGACAATTAGAAGGTTCATAAGCCTCCAAATGAGCAAACAATGTATAGGGGTGCTCTCATGTTGAACGTCACAGCCCGTCAAGAACTCATGCGGACCATAGTAGAAACGCTTGGAGTCGTTGTTGAAGAGGCCAGACTCGACTTCGGAGAAGACGGTTTATCGGTCAGGGTTGTAGACCCTTCACATGTGGCTATGATCAAAATGGATGTCGATAGTGCAGCATTCGATACATGGGAAGTAGATGAGACAAAATTGGGTCTCGAAATGAGAAAGATGCAACAGTTCCTTTCCGTTGCTGGGGCAGGCGACATGGTCGAACTTTCTTACAATAACGAATCTGGACAAGCAACAATTAACATTGGAAGAATTGATTTGAATTTGCGCCCACTTGATAACTCCACCCTAAATCCACCTAATGTGCCATCATTGGAACTACCTTGTGGAGTTACCATTGGTGGTTCTGAACTAGCCCAAGCACTTCGTGCTGCAAGATTGGTTGGGGACTTGGTGAACCTTTCGCTGACCGACTCTACATTTACTGTTAATGTCAAAGGCTCCACAGATTCTGTGAACCTTGACTTCTCTAAGGACGATTTGCTTGCGATAGATTGTAAGTCTGCAGCACGTTCCCAGTATTCCTTGACCTACTTGACACCCCTGTCCAAGATTTTCCAAGGAATTGAGAATGTCAATTTGAGATTCGGTGAGAATTTCCCACTGAAACTGACCTTTGATTTCGCTGATGGCGCAGGTCATGTCGAGTACTTCTTAGCACCTAGAGTAGAAGGCGACTATTGAGCCTAATTGGTTACGAAATAGAGGCAGTGATTGTCTTCTAAGCCGTGAAGATCGATTTCTTCTTCGATTTTCAATCCAGCCGCTTCTAATTGTTCGCGGACTTCTCTGAATACTACTCTCTCTCCGCCTTCGTTGAATCTTTCTGATGCTGCTTTGAGAGATAACAACCCCTTGCCACCTGGCTTGAGGAATCTTTTTGCGGCTTTGATGAAAATTTCAGATTGCCCTGCCTGAGATACATCTTGTAATAGCCAATCAACCTTGCTGGCTATCATTACACCCCATGCCGAATGCTTTCTTGCATCACCCAATACCGGGACAAGCCCTGGTCTTAATGTCGAGAGATGAACTAAGTCTCTCAAGCAACGAGGAGAGAGATCTATGGCGATGATTCTGCCACCCTTCTCATTGTTGGCTCCACACACATGGTCGTGAAGGTGTGAGATTGAAGTCCCATGTCCGGCACCTAGGTAAAGACAGGTATCTCCTTCATCTGGCAATAACTCGTACTGAGTTTGGCGCGAACGAGATAATGCGGCCCCAAGTTTAGAGCGAGTGGGGTCCCATCTTCGATATTCTTGACCTCTAAATTTCCGAAGTGATTCACCATATTGCGATCTTTTCGGTACCGCGTTGAGAGTCCAAATTGAGCGACCATCGATTATTACTGCCCACGAAAGACGGCGTTTTTTTGCCATGGTCTCACCTTTGTGGAGGGTTTGAATTTTCGTTGCGGATGACCTCGACTCTTGCAGCTACAGCATCGACTGTTTCTTGACTCCAAACTTCGCCACCATAAGCATCACAACGGGCTGCAATACTTGCTTTTGCGGCAACTGTTCGTGCGATTTTTCCTCTCATCCATCTCGGAGAGCGAGAAATCCATGGGTGCATGAAAATATGACCGTGTTTAGGTGAAGGCGCTCCAGTTTTGAGATGGTTGAAAAATGCCTTTTCAGCACCTAGAATTTGCATGGTCCCTGCTGGTAATCTTGCAAGTCTTGCTCTGCCGTGAGCCTCAACGCACAACCTAGCAGCAAGAATCGGCCCAAGAAGAGCAGAAAGTGAAGGAAGGTGTGAGGATGCAAGTTCTCGCACTACATTCTCCATTCTATCCAATCTTCCTTTGATTTCTTTTACACTTACAGCCCAGTCATTCAAACTAGCCCATTCTGCATCTGTAGGGCCTTCAGGTGGCATTCCAATGTCGAGCATATCAGCCAAGTCGCTTAGACTTGCGGCTTCAACTACCTTTTTTGCCAGACCGCTTCTATCACGCTCAAACCTTGCTTCAGGCAGGAATAATCCAACCCATTCGACAAGTCTACCTTCAATTGTGATGAAAGATGCACGTAATTCGTCGGATGCTTTCAGAATATGTTCTAGGCGTCGGTCAGGGTCGCCAGCAGCAGCATCAACACCGCGCTTTGAAAGTAAAATTGCAGCCTTGTCAAGGATTTGTAGCGCTTCTTCGCTTGGCAAAGGCCAATCAGCATCCGGTAGTTCTTCATCACCGTGAATCAATGCCTTAGCATCAGGGAACCTTTCTAACAATCTTTCAGCTTCTGGAGTTAGAGCCTCATGTGCTATCATATCCATTCTCGAACAGACCGCATTGGTTTCATGCCAGCCACTCCATTCTTCGATGTCCAAAATGTTGCCATTAGCATCGGCTACAGCGGCAGCTCTCCAGTCATACCATAGCCACATGTGGTAGTCCAGAAGCCCCCACTTGATGAATCAATTGCTGTTCTTAGATTCAAAATATTGATATGTTGAGTGCTTAACCTCTTCGTATGTTCTGCCCAGAATGTGGCACATTGTCATTCCCTACACCCTCTGGTGACATTAATTGTACAAACTACAAATGTGGATACCAAGGTCCTGCAAATGTAAAGGTCAAAGGTGCCGATGGTAAGGAAGTTGACCTCTCTAAGGCTTCTTCTTCTACTAAGGCTGAAACACGTGTGTATGAAGTGATCAAAGATTCTGATGAAATGAAAGGAGTTCTTACATCTGGAGATTACATGTGTCCAAAATGTGATTGTGTTGAGGTATTTTCCTATCTTGAGCAAACTCGTGCATCCGATGAACCCGAAACCAGAATGCTAACCTGTAAGGAATGCGGTAATGGTTGGAGAGAATACTGAAGTGATGATGTATGCAAATTCGAGTTCTACTCGCATGTATGTTATTATTTATTCCAGGTTGTTTTTCTGAAGAAGCAGGTCCAGACTTTAATGGAACTGATTTAGGGAAAATGGATGTTTACAAGTTTAAGTTGAGTGACCAAAATCAAGATGATTTTTCATTAGCAGATAGTGAAGGCAAAGTGGTTGTGCTTGCCTTTGTGTATACTCGTTGTGACGATGTATGCTTACTGATTGCGAATAATTTGAAAATTGTAAAGTCACAACTGACCCAAGAAGAACTCGACAAGGTTTCATTCGTTTCAGTTACAATTGATTGGCGACACGACTCACCAGAAGTTCTTGATGATTGGTCAGAAGAGAAAGGACTTGATTGGCCTCACTTGACCGATTGGAATTCTGATGAGATACAAAATACATACGAAGCGTATGACGTTGTACCATATGATGAGGATGAATATGAGGACATTCATTTGCAGCCAGTGTATATCCTAGATGCAAATTTGGATGGAAGAGTGGTGTGGACCGAGTACGATTGGCCAATTGATTTATT
>CAZEXE010000031.1:0-2965 GCA_964516645.1 uncultured Candidatus Poseidoniales archaeon | reverse complement strand
CTTCTCCTACCTACATTTTAGATACGGATTTGAAGGGAAGAGTTGTTTGGGCTGAGTATGATTTCCCAGTCGATTTATTCGTTGAAGATGTTAGGACTGTTCTTGAACACTACTGATTATTTTTGGCATGATGAGCACCAGAAAGTTGAGCGGCCACCCTGTACTAGTCGCTCAATTATTCCACCACAATCACAGTCTTCACCTTCCTTATCATAGACTTTGAATTGATGAGGGAAATATCCAAGCGTTCCATCTACTCCAGCGAAGTCTCTGAGAGTTGAACCTCCTGCTTGTATCGCTTCTGCAAGGATGATTTTGATTTCATTGACAAGTGATTCACATTCCTTTTTGGTGACTTTATTTGAGATTCTTGTTGGTGAAATCCCGCTTCTATTCAAAGCTTCACAGGCGTAAATATTGCCCACACCAACCACGACCTTTTGGTCGAGAATACATATTTTAATGGCACTTTTTCGCTTCTGTAATTTTGCATACAGGTCTTGTGCACCCCATTCTTCAAGAGGTTCAGGTCCAAGGTGGTCGAGCAGTTTGTGAGAATCGCCACTGAAAATATCTAGAACTCCGAATCGCCTTGGGTCATTGTAGACTGACATACTTCCATCATCGAGGTGCAGAACCACATGGTCGTGTTTACCTTCACAATCACTTGCATCCAATATCCATTTTCCACTCATTCCTAGATGAGATAGTAAAATATCATCATTGTCAAGGTCGATTAGCAAGTATTTTGCACGCCTTCTTATTTGTGCAATCTTTCTACCAGTAAGTCGTTCTTCGAGTTCTTCGGGAAAAGGAAATCGCAATCCTTCACGGCGTAATTCTACGCCGTCTATTCGTTTACCAATCCACGATCTTGCCAGTCCAGTGCGGACGGTTTCGACCTCTGGGAGTTCTGGCATATAGGGTTGGCAAGGCTTGACCTCAATAGTATTGATTGTCACAGTCCGATTAGCCTGTAACCCGTCCAAAGGGCTAATGCAATCATCAAAACACCAGTGATTTGATTCAACATCTTCTGATTATTCTGGATTTTAGTCAGAATTATTGAGTTAGACAATAAGAGTGCCACGAGTACATACCATATCGTATCAATTGTCATTCCCATGATAGCGATGAACCACTTCGTGTCGCTTGACATGGAAGGGTCAAGCACGGTTGAGAGTACAGCGAGCATGAATACCGCAATTTTTGGATTTAGGAATGCAATGAAGAAACCTTCGAGAAAACCTTCTCGCTTGCCTTGCGAGAGTTCGATTTCCTTTGCTTCAGCCCGCATCATTTCAATTCCTAAGTATAGTAGGAATATGCCACCAATGATTTGCATCAAAGTGAAAATATCAGGATTGTTTTCCATAATGATTACTAGACCAAAGACAACTGTGGCCGCATAGAATCCGAATCCAATGCCATGACCCACTGCACAGGCTAAGCCACGTCCTCTTCCACCAATCATTGTGTTACGCAATACGACTGCCAAGGAAGGGCCAGGAGAGGTTGCACCGAGAATGAACATCACGGCAGCGGCAGATATTGCAGTTAAGTCCACACCACCCGCAAGGTGTATGCAGACATGACCTTTCTGTTACTTCATGTAAGGTAAGTGATTTTACTAGCGCCTAATCGTTTAGCCGTTTCCATGGAGGCCCTATCGAAGTGTGCCTGAATTTCTACATTGTCAAGGACTGTTACTATCGCTTTGACTAGGGATTCAGCAGCAGACTTAGGTTTGTTAGTACTTTCACTCGTCATGTATTGAAGTTATCTTGCTTCACCTTTGTACCTTTGCTTTGTTGCATCAAAGTGCTTCAAGCAAGAAAAAAGACTGATTCTTGAGATTGGATTCCGGATGAAGGAATTGTATTTTCCACAAGCGGTAATTTTCGTTTTACAACACGGAAAGAAATTGGTCCTTTCACCCTTCTTGCAACACCTGCCATCGCCAACCTGCGTCTAGCCTTTTCTCGGGCGGCCACAACCTTGCGGGTGCGACGGCGCAATTCTGCTAACCCGAAGAATTCTGCAACTGGCGCTTCACTGGTTTTACTCTTCAACCACCAATGTTCACTCTTGAGGGTTTTTTGTCGAACCGACTTCCCTGTGGTCAAGTTGTATGCTGCAATTCCGGGGTTTTCCTGATTGTAAGCACATGTATCCATGGCAATCCATGAAGGCCTACCATCCTCAAGGCGAGTTTTCGAGTTTGCAATCTGTCCACTTCGTTTGAACTTGGTTGTTGGAGTGTGTCCGAATAGAATTGTTCTCTTGGCATCGATTGCTTCACCGTGCTTGAAGAATGCACCACGTACCCAAAGCAGAGTTTTCTCATCCTGTTCTTCGAGATCTATTCGTGGATGATAGCCAGCATGGACTAGGCGCCAATCGTCCAAAATGAGGTGACTGGGTAGGTCAGCAAGCCAAGCACAATCTTCTGCAAATGACAGTTTTGCCCGATGTAAATCACCCTTTGCGGCAACGATGTAGGAACCCCATGTGGAAGCTCCGCCTTTTGCCATCCATATCGAATTGAGTTCAATGTTTGTTGATTGTAGAGATTGAATTGCCATCTGTTCGTGGTTTCCTTTGATAGCAAGAATTTGTGGATGTTCGCGTATGTATTCAATTACGCCTGCAGAGTCGGGTCCACGGTCGATCATATCACCAAGTAATACGAGACGATCCTCCTCTGTAAGATTCAGTCTGTGCACTAATGCCCTAAGTGTGGACAAGTGCCCATGTATATCTCCCACAACCCATACTTGGTTGCCTGCAACAATACGCGCCTGCAGGTCGGCTTCAGTGCCTCGGTCACGAACGGCCGGGGCACGACGGATGTCGTGTTTGCATCCCATCTTTGTTCCACCGGAGAGGGTTACTCTCTCCGGTCACACGGCACCTGTGACGGTATATTGTCTTCGGTTGAAATTAGTCGTCGAGAAGCCGATTT
>CAZEXE010000030.1:0-17852 GCA_964516645.1 uncultured Candidatus Poseidoniales archaeon | reverse complement strand
AGAAGTAGCGTAAAAAATGTAAAAATCTTTCCAATATTTTTTGGTTCAATAATTTTCCAATCTAATCTTCTATTGAAGTATGAAACCAATACTGCAGTTAATGCAAGTGGCATAAAGAAATCGTAGATTAAATCCTCGGATAGTGATAACAACTCTGGAAAGACACTTCTTAAGACCCAACAACTTAGAGTTATTATTCCTAATAATGGAAGAAAAGCTCCTAAAGCGTATGAAAATGGTCCCACCTTATTTTGATTCGCATTTTTATTGTTGAAGATTGTCTTAGCAGCAGGCCACAAACACACAAGAGATGTACAAAGCAATGTGATTCCAATAGTGGAAAGAGAATGGAACATCGATAAATTCCTACTCATTATTCCTGTCATTATTGCTACTTGTCCTGAAACATTCATTCCAACATAAACTCGCATCAGAGTTTTTTCGAATCCTTGTACGTCATAGATGAGAGGGAGTATGCTGAATCCTATTCCAACAATAATGCACATCATCCAGCCAAGTATGAGTTGCATTCGCAAAGAGAATCGAATTTCGCTTAGATTGTCATTGTAGAAATCCCCTCCATATGTTCCAACCCAAATGGCAGTGATTAAGAATAATATTTGCATGCATACGGCAGCAAGAATGAGATCGATGTAAGAACCAGCAGCCCAATGAGACTTACGCTGCCAATCGAAATTCATGCTCAATCAGTTGCTAAGTAAGGCATGTGATATAAAAGGATGAAACCTACAATTAAATCAATAATGGAACCAACCCCAAATCATTTCTTGAGACATCCATTGAAACATCACTACCTGGGAGAAGTAGTAATTTGTCAGATTCATCAAGAGCAAAAATAGGGATATCTATCTCATCTCCCATTTGTTTTAGCATTCTTCTACATGCATTGGTTTGTGTATCCATATGGATTAGACCGTTCAAATCTACAATAATCGTGTCTCCTCGCAATATTCTATCCTGGATTTGGCGAATCGGTAATCTGTGCATTTTATCAGGAACCACATAGCGCAGCGCTCTATCGGGAAAATCGGTTGCTTGTGAAGAGTAATTTGACAAATCGTGAAAAGCCTCTCCATCTGGAGTAAGGGCTCCAGTCCAACCTTGTGGCACAGAAGTGGAACGCTTTACAGGGGGCGGAATTTGTATAGTTGTATTTGCCGCATCATCGGTTTTCTCTTCCGGTTTTACTTCGTCATCGGGATTAACTAGAGTAAGTTGCTGACCAGGTGGCTCATCCTGTTTCTTAGGTTTCTTTTTCTTGCTGCGCTTTGTACTTTCAGGTACAGGGGCTTCGGGGTCTGGGAATCCAAAAAATTGCCAAAGTGTGCCCATGTTTTCTCACTGCTCAAAGGTCCAAGTCATCTAGAATATCGGCTAGGGCCTGCGATGCAGGGGTCGGTGCTGGTTCTTGAACCATCGTCTTGTCGAGTAATGAAGGAGCAGGTTCTGATACAGTAGGCACTGGCTCCGGATTGTAGGTTGGAGCCACAGGTTGCTCATGTGCTTGATAAGCAGGCTGTGCAGTCTGTGCAGTTTGTGCAGGTTGTGAATAAGTCTCGACAGGCGCAGGTGGTAGCGAAGCAAGATATTGTTCTCCGTAATACGACCATTGTTCCATCGTCCAACCTACTGGAAGACCCGTAGCAGGAATTGGTGGACCTGAATTCATCGGTTCTGGTGCAGGTGTTGCTGCAGCCACCGAAGGTGGGCTCTCATCCCAACTATAATCTGACATTTGTTTTGTCTCGATAGGGACCGTATCTGATTCTCTCCCTCGTAGTAATAGCATCACTAGTAGTACAACGATAAACAAGCCCAATGCCGCCCCAATTGCCACAGAAGTATTCATCCCGAACAATCCTTCAGATGGTTTTTCTTTGACTTCTACAAGAACTGAAGCCGAACTGGATCTTCCATCATCATCTGTAACTGTCAAGTTGACGAAATACTTGCCTGGGGTGTCAAACTTGATGGTGAAATTCTCACCAAATCCATCCTGAGTTGCTCCTTCAGTATTGGGGTCATCCCAGATGAATTGTAGGCTAGTTCGGTCAGTAGCTGAGTCTGTAGATTCGGCACCACTGAAAGTTATCGATTCACCTTCAGTAATTACGAAGCCACCATCTGGAACGAAGATACTCGCTGCAGGTGGGCGATTGACTATGGTAACATCAATCGAGAACGAATCCGATGCATTATCGTCGTCCCAAACATTCGCAGTAATCGTTCTCAATCCAGATGTGGTCCACGAATAAACCAAATCTTGCCCTTGGACATCACAGTCATCAGTTGGAATTCCATTTTCATCTGCATCTACTGAGATAATCAAATCCCAACAGTAGACCAAGTCACCTTGATCTGCGACATCGATTGCAAAAGCACTCAAATTGAGCACTTCATCTTCGAATAATGCTTGTTGAGCAGGTAGGGCATCTAGTACAGGTTCGATATTGTTCACTCGCACATATCCAAGAACATCCATACTGGTTACACCATCATTATCTATGGCAAATGCTCTGATGGTGTGGATTCCAGATGTACCCCAAGAAGCGTTTATTTCCGAGTTAGGTCCTGAGGTAGTGATTGTCCAATTTTGGTCAAAGTCATCAGGGTACCATGTAATTAGCAATTCTTCTTTGTCAGACAAAGTATCATCGCCATCAATTTCTAGAGTTGCAACAACATCTTCATCAATACTCCAAGTTCCATCTTCTGCAGGCAAGAATGGAATTCCATCTATTGATAATCTCATTTCGCCAATAGTAGGAGCCACATTGAGAACGTCATAGGTATGGAAATCAGATACTGATGCATTATCATCATCGGTCACAACAACTTCGATTTGATGTGTTCCTTCTTCTTCAGGACTGAATGTGCAGTATGGGCCGTACAATCCTTCTTCACAAGCACTTCCAGGCCAAGAGATAGTGACATGCTGCCCTTCAGGTGAGACAGTATCTCTATCTCCACTATCAGAGGCATTGAATGTAATAGATTCACCAGCATTTACTGAAGAAGACATTGTTGTAAGATTGACATATGGATCACGGTTGAGAATAGTCGCATTCATAATCATAGGTAACTCATCGAGTTCATCATCGATAACGGTGACTTTTACTTCCCAATTTCCATCGTCTACCCATGACCAGTTAGTTCGGCAATTTGGGGCATCGATAAATTCGGTTCGGATGCCGTCTTGAATTTCAAATAAGCAAGTAACCGATCCACCGTCAATGTCGTATGATGCAGAGGCATCGATTGAAACATTCTCGAAAGTGTACACATTGTCTAGCAAAGTCATACTAGCAATAGGCATTCTGCCGATGAAGATATCTAATGATGCATCGTTGTTTGAACGATTAGCATCAGCGGTTACCACCTCATCAGGATCTACCATGAATGACAACGTTTGATTGCCGATAGGTGCGCTTGCAGACACAGTCCAATTCACATCAACACGTGCTTCAGAATAAGGTGCTAGCGCAGGTAAGTTTCCACGAATAGTTGTGCCATCAGGGGTGGTAATTTCCATTTCAGTTGCAGGAGAGGTTAGTACCCCTCGGTTTTGAGCTGGTACTGAGAAATGGAGGGCATCTCCTGGCAATGCGTTGTACCCACTAGCTTGTGAGAGAATTATTGAATCATTACCCCTAGTTCTTGTAACAATCATTGAATCGGGCTTAGCAACTAAGTCAACTCCTACCACAGAGAGGTCCATCACTATGGTTGCCGCTCCAACATATTTGTTCACAGGGTCCCAAATAATCACCCCATTACTAGTCCAGTCATCTGACGCAGGAGAACTATCTTGGCTATATCCTACATCAAGGTCAGGTGTGACTTCGCCATTGCTATCGGTGGTCAGACTCATGATTGTGCCATCGATCTCGTATCGTAGTTGCAGGTTAGTTCCAACTTCATCCGCTCCGTTTACAGACATATGGCCGACGACTTCTTCGGTTGCATTAGGTAGGATGGCGATGAATTCAGGAGTGACATCGATGACTACATTTCTGATTCCAGGAGATGATGCAGGGTCGCTTCCTCCTGAATCAGCAGGGGTATAAGTTTTCAAAATCCAATCGATTTGGAAGCCCGCAGGGTTGACGATTCTTTGCCATGCAAATGATCTAACTGCAGGACAGTACCAGTCAAATCCACCCGCAGTGCCGGTATTATTCCAGTTGTTTACCTTGTATGAATCAGAACATCCTGTGTAATCAATTCCGGAACCATCTTCGCTTGGCTCGCCATCTGCTGTCACTTGGTAAGTAGTGTTGTCCTCAACATATGGGGTGTCAAAATCAGTCGGGTCGAAATAATCAGAAGAACCTGTGACATTAGTTGCAGAATAATATGTAGTTGTCCACTGGTCACCAGTCCTAATAGGGAAATCGTATTTTTCTCGAGGTGGTTCATACACAGTAGAGAAAGTTATGTCAGCGAGGTCTTGGTTGAGGAAACCAATATTCCATGGGGCGAAGTCCACGCCTAAGAAGAATTCAGATTGCCAAACAGCGAGGTCTCTGACTCGCAAGATATCCGTTCCTTCGTACTCGATATCCAATCTACCAGAAGTGCCTTCTAGGGTTGCACCGTTATTTCCAGAAGTGAAATCTCCCGAAATATCTATTTCGTAAATAAGTGACTGAGTCCCTTGAATTGTTTCAAATCTAATGTCGGTGACCTCCATGGTCGTATCTCCAGTGAGGGTGCTTAGTGACGCGGAAACATTTGCTTGCTGAATCAGAGTTGCCACATCGAATTGGGTTTCGTATACCCATTTATCACCAATCCTCCACGATGGAACATCGTGAACTCCAGCATTATCTTCGCTGAATTTGATTTGATTTTGTTCTAATTCTTCTAACATTGAGAGGGGCCCATATGCAGTCATTATTATGAGGATGAAGATGGGAATTGCTCGTCGCATGGACATACGTAGTATGTCTTTTACTTTTCATCCTGTCCGTTCTCGGTTTGTTGCATTTCTAAGTACTGATGGCCATAATGTTGCCATTGTTCTTCACTCCAGCCCTCGGGTAATCCTTCCTCTGGAATAGGTAATGATTCATGCGCTTCATTTGCCTGTAGTTCCTCGGTTTCTTCTGCAGTAAACATATCTATTGAAGGCGCTTCTAATGGTGCCTCGATTACTGGAACATCATCATCATCCCAAACAGATTTCCTCTTTTTCTGCCCTTTTTTCAAGAAGATAGCCAAACCAGCAATTATCAGTGCGATTAACATCAATTGAACAAATGGGTTTGCTTCATCTCCAGTTAATGATTCAATGACCTCTTCGATGGCCGTCATATCTGGAGAATCGACATCAACCACCACGCTTTTACTACTTGGTTTAGTTATTTCTTCATCCCAAGCAATAGCTTTGATTGTGAATTTTCCGGCACGCGGGAATTTGTATTGAACAGTAGAACCAACGAGGTCAGCATCATTATCCTTTATTCCGTCACCATCGCTATCCGTGGAACAATCAATATCCCAAACCACGGTTAGATATTCTCTATCGATAAGCGAGTCAATAGTTGGAGATGCATCTAGAGTAATCTCCTCACCAGCAATCGCATTGTTTGGAACTTTCACTCTAACGATTGGAGGCAGATTTAGTACGGTCACTGATGCTGTAGACGAGTTCCTTGCACCATCATCATCGGTTGCATGGAAAACCACATTGTATGTTCCAGAATTCTGCCACGACCAAGTTAAGTCCTTTCCTTCCACATCACAATCATCGTCTGCAGAACCGATTCCATCGGTATCTGCTCCTGGGTCAACATCCCAGCAAACAATCAAGTCATCAATATCTGAAGGGGTATCCCATACCACTCCAGTTAGACTGAAACTTTGGCCTTCGGCAACTGCCATCACTTCAGGTAATTCTTCGATCTGTGGTTCCAAATTTTGCACATCAACCCAGCGTTCAACCCAACCACTATCTTCGCCCTCGGAATCTATCGCCTTAACCAGAATAGTTTGCATTCCAGCATTGCTCCATACCGATGGAACTCTCGATTCTCTGCCATCGGTACTAACGCCAAATGACCACTCATATCTTAATTCGGAAAGGTCATCTATCGAATCCTCAGCACGAGCAGACAATTCTACTTCTTGGTCTTCTTGGACCTGCCAAGTCATTTGTCCAGTCGCTTCAATCAAGTTGTCATATTCATCCCACATAGTCACAGCAACATCGTGTGGTGCAATATTTGTGAATTCAATGTCTATTGTCGCATATGTTTGATTCCCATCATCATCAGTTCCTACTGCTGTAAATGTTTGGAGACCTTCTTCCCATGCGGTTGTGGTGCAAACACGGGTGTAGTATCCTTCGTCGCATTGGGAGTTTGGCCAGTGTATGTCTACTAATCCTGGCCATGGGTCTTCGGAATCAGAATCGTTTGCGAACACATACAAAGTAACGGGATGCTCAACTTTGACTTGACTTCTTTGTGAAACAATAGATACGTTAGGTGCTCGATTTCGGATTTCAATTTCGAGCATCTCAACCGTTGAATCCCCTTCTTCATCGGTAACCGTGATGTAGATTGAATACAAGCCGTCGTCAATCCATGTCCAATTTATCGAACAACCGTTTCGCATAATCTGTTGATTTGCAGTAGAATGTGCCCCGTCATCAAATTCGATATCGAAAATGCACCACACTTCTCCACCATCTTCATCGAAAGAGGAAGATGCATCAATCAAAATTTTCTCATTTGTCCAAGCAGTCTGGTTTTGTCCAACAAAGGTAGGTGCGCTTCCGATGAATATTGATAAAATGCCTACATCGTTTGCCGAATCTGCATCGTTGGGATTTGATAATTGACGGTCAACTTCCCACTGAATCGTTTGATTATCAATACTGGAATTGAGATCTACTAGCCATTCAATTTCGAATATGTGTTGCTCATATAGTGCTAATGCGGGCAAGGATTCTGTAATTTCGAAGCCATCAGGATATGTAATGTGAGTAGATGTAGGTGTGCTTGTGGTGATGCCGCGGTTGTAGACAGGTAACTGGATTGTAAGATGGTCACCAGGAAGGACATTGAATCCCGAAATCGAATTCAAAGTAGCCACTTCGCCACTGCGGTTACGAAGAATGCTCGCTCGCTCAAGGGCAGCAACGAGGTCAAGCCCGACGATATTTTCATCCAATGTTATTGTGGCAACTCCATACATACCGCCACTGGATGCTACAATTCCATGGCTTGCCCAATCTACAGTTGTAGCAGATGAATCTGTTTCATCTCCTACCTGTATCAATGCCCATGCGCTTCCATTAAAACCTGTGATTATAGTTGTAGTAAAATCTTCAGCTTCGTGCCTGATTTCAACAGTTTGACCAGATTGTGGTATCCCAGAAGAATCTGTTACATTCGCCCAGACCTCAATAGGTGTGTTCAATGCGGTGATTTGGGTTGATAATTCAACATCGATATTCATATTTCGATATCCTGGATTAGTATTTGCAACAACTCCGCTTGAGCCTACAGGCATGTATTGTTTCAATCTAAAATCAATGATTAGGCCTATGTCTTCTTCAGTGTGCGACCAAGCATAATTCCGGACTTCAGGACAGAACCATTCGTATGATGTTTCAGTTCCATTATCGTCATAGGAAGTTAACTCATAAGATGCGTTACATCCCCCATAACCAATTTGTTCACCAAGGTCATTAATCGGCTTACCAACATCGGTGATTTCCCAATTTGTGTGATTTGCCCCACTGGTTGGTTGCGGGAATGGAGTGATGTAATCAGAAGAACCAGACCATGCTGTTGAGGATACATACGATGTGTTCCAAGTCTCACCAATACGCAACGGGAAATCATAATTCTCGTTCATAGGGTCATAGGTAGTGCTAATTGTGATGTCTGCAATCTGTTGAGTAAGTGATGAGATTCCGTATGGCACATATCTAACATTCAAAGATAGGTCGGAAGAGAGCCGTGCAAGATCTGAAACTCTACGAACTTCATCTACCTGATATTGGATATACAAATTGCCAGTATAACCTTCTAAAGCAACCCCGCCTTTATCGAAATCAGCTTTGGAAGAGGTTTGGTAAACAAGTGTCTGAATTCCTCCTATGTCGACTTCTGACACTGCGTCTACAGTTGTAGTTGCATCACCACTAATCGTACCAACAGTCGCAGCAACTCCTGCACTTTGCACCAATATTGTTGGATCGAATGAACCTGCGTAAACCCACTTGTCGCCAACTCTCCATGTTACTGTGTCACTAACACCGGGATCTTCACTACCTAGACCCCCTGCATTCACTTGCGGTACTACCACGATTGTGGATAGGAGGAGGATGAGAGCCATCCCCACTTCTCGGCGCATGAATGAATTATGATAAAGGCGAATAGATATAGGTGCGGGCGTCAGAAAAATTGGCAATTCATAGGAAAATGCATTACATCGAGGCATTTGCATATTATTGATGAATAGACTCATGTCTGATGCCTATCTCGCCCAACCATGCGCTGGTATGCCTACAATGGCGATGCTGATGGTATCTGCTCAATGGTCCAATGGGGCTTGGTGCATGGCGTTGAGGGCCAGAGAATCACCGGAGTCAAGCGAGACATTGAGTTACTTGAGAGAGTTCATCCCAACACAGAGGATGAAGTTGTGGTGATGGATATTTCATTGGCTAGAAACCACTCGAGGGCGCAGGAGTTGTCACAACAGGGATTCAATATCACTTGGTTTGACCATCATTTAGCCGGTAATGATATCGAGGGTATCCAAGCACACATCGACACTTCTTCCAATGTTTGTACCGCAACAATAGTGGAAAATTTTCTCGGAATCGAATCCGATTGGGCTCAAGTTGCCTTACATGGAGATGGTTTGTCAAAGCACTCTAGTATGCCGGAATACAAAGAATTAGGCGAGTTGCTCAATTACAATGGATATGGAGCAGATCTTTCAGATTTGCATTTCCATCCTGATGAATTGATGCTGTTATGCTTAGAATCAAGAACACCAAGTGAATTCATCAATACACCAGCATTTGAAAAACTTAAACAAGGGTTTCAATCTGATATTTCACATGCAAATAAGGTCGAAGAAAAGGAAGGATATTACCTGCTGCCAAATGAAGCATGGGCACGCAGAGTGGTTGGAGTAATGGCTCACAGAATCAACGAGAAAGGTTCTGGGCCACATGTCATTGCAATCGATAAAGGTGGAAATTTGCAAATTTCAATTCGCGGACATAGCGGCATTGGGGAATTGTGCGCTATGTTTGGCGGAGGTGGGCGAGCAACCGCAGGGGGCATCGATTCTCTGCCTAAGGCAGAGATAACAGACTTGATGAATGAAGTCAACGCCCGAAGGTCTGCTTGAGGTGCTTGAATGCAAGACAGGATGACCCATCTTCAGAGATTGGAAGCCGAGGCTATCCATATCATGAGAGAGGTTGTAGCCGAGGCAGAAAATCCTGTAATGCTATATTCAATTGGCAAGGATTCTTCTGTAATGCTGCATATTGCAATGAAGGCATTTTATCCTGCTAAGCCACCTTTCCCGATTATGCACATCGATACGATGTGGAAGTTCTCAGAGATGATTGAATTCAGGGATAAGATGGCTAGTGACTTAGGGCTTGAATTGATTGTTCACATCAATCCGGAAGGACAAGAGTTGCAAATGAATCCATTTGTTCATGGGTCCGCAATGCACACTGATATGATGAAGACTCAAGGTTTGAAACAAGCCCTAGATGCGCATGGATTCGATGTGGCGTTCGGTGGAGCGCGTAGAGATGAAGAAAAATCCCGAGCAAAAGAACGGATATTCTCATTTAGAAATGAAAATCATCACTGGGACCCAAAGCGACAACGTCCTGAACTATGGAATGTGTACAATTCCAGAAAAAATCCTGGAGAAACCATTCGTGTTTTCCCATTGTCAAATTGGACTGAATTAGATATTTGGCAATACATCCATTTAGAAAAAATTCCAATTGTTCCGTTGTATTTGGCAAAGCCGAGACCGGTTGTAGAGAGAGACGGGGTTCTGATTTTGGTAGATGACGACCGTCTACCGATGGAAGATGGTGAAGAGCCGATGATGAAGACGGTTAGGTTCCGTACTCTAGGCTGCTACCCTCTGTCGGGCGCAGTTGAATCTCATGCTGACACCCTTCCCGAAGTAATCCAAGAGATGCTACTAACCACAACCTCAGAGAGACAAGGGCGAGTAATCGATTTCGATAGCACCGCCTCTATGGAGAAGAAGAAACAAGAGGGGTATTTCTGATGGCTCATGTCAGTGACCTAATTTCTAAGGACATAGAGTCCTATCTTGCTGCACATGAGCAAAAGGAGTTGCTGAGATTCATCACATGTGGCTCAGTCGATGATGGAAAATCTACTCTCATTGGTAGGATGTTATACGAATCTCACATGTTATTCGATGATCATTTAGCGGCACTTGAAGCGGATTCAAAGAAGGTGGGAACCCAAGAAGGAGAAATCGACTTTGCACTACTTGTCGATGGCCTTGCAGCGGAAAGAGAACAAGGAATAACCATTGATGTTGCTTACAGATTCTTCTCTACCGACAAGAGAAAATACATCGTAGCTGATACTCCTGGCCACGAAGAATACACCAGAAATATGGCCACAGGGGCTTCGACTGCAGATGTAGCAATCATCTTGGTCGATGCAAGTCAAGGCGTCTTAACTCAAACAAGAAGACATTCATTCATCGTTTCAATGGTTGGTGTTAAGCGAATTATTCTGGCGGTCAACAAATTGGATTTGGTAGATTATTCCGAAGATGTATTCAACAAAATAAAGGCAGATTACCACGACTTTGCAAACGAGGCATTGACCCTTGAAGAGATTACAGCGATTCCAATCTCTGCATTAAATGGAGACAACATTGTTGGGTCTAGCGAGAAAACTCCATGGTATGATGGCCAGTCGGTGATGGAATATTTGGAAGAGGTTGAGGTTGCAGCAACTTCTCAATCACGAGCATTTAGAATGCCAGTGCAATGGGTCAACCGTCCAAATAGGGAATTCAGAGGATTTGCTGGATTAATTGGCAGCGGGTGCATCTCTACTGGTGACAAAATCAGAGTTCTTCCAAGTGGTACCGAATCTCAGATTGATAGAATTGTGACTTATGATGGAGACCTTGAGGTGGCTGGAGCAGGCCGTTCTGTTACCCTAACCCTAACTGATGAGATTGACATTTCAAGAGGCGACATAATCACTTCTGCCGACGAACCTTGTAGTAGTGCTGACCAATTCCAGACACGTATTCTTTGGATGGATGAATCAGCGATGATGGCGGGCCGACAATACTTGTTCAAATCTAATTCTCAAACCACATCGATGACACTAGGTCGGTTAAAGCATAGAATTGATGTGAATACTTTGGAAGAGTTGCCAGCGAAAGTTCTCGATATGAATGAGATTGGTGTGTGTAACATTTCCCTTTCTTCGCGAATTGCCTTTGACCCGTATGATGCTGACCCAGTTATGGGCGGTTTCGTAATCGTTGATAGGATGACAAACAATACCGTTGGAATGGGATTAATTGACTTCGCACTACGCAGAGCAGACAACATACATTGGCAATCAATGGATGTGACCAAAGTAAGTAGAGCCGAGCAAAAGGGACAACGTCCTCGTTTGATTTGGTTCACCGGACTATCTGGTTCAGGAAAATCTTCGATTGCAAATATATTGGAAAAGAAATTGCAGGCCATGGGTCGCCACACTATTTCGCTTGATGGAGATAATGTTCGACATGGATTGAATCGAGATCTTGGATTTACTAAGGCAGATAGGGTTGAGAATATTCGTAGAGTTGCCGAGACTTCGAAATTGATGGTTGAGGCAGGTCTAATTTGCATCACCTCATTCATTTCACCATTTGCTTCAGAAAGGAGCATGGCTCGTAATTTGATGTCCGAGGGAGAGTTCGTCGAAGTTTTCATCGATACGCCTTTGGAAGTTTGTGAGCAAAGAGATGTCAAGGGGCTATATGCTAAGGCAAGAGCGGGAGAGTTGCCGAATTTCACTGGAATATCCAGTCCATTTGAAGCCCCACAAAGTCCAGAGATTAGAATTGATACAACTCAAATGAGTGCTGAAGATGCTGCCGAGCATATTATCGATTACTTGAGTCGCTCTTGAATTCGCCTTGCGACTTCATTCCATTGAAGCGAATCTCTCAATTCGACAATAGATTTTCTTGATGAATCTAGTTCGTCAGCAGAAAGCATAGAAATGCTTGCAACAATATCAGCTACCGATGCACCTCGCATACGAATGGCTCCGCTAACATCATCAAAAATCGGAATTGGAGACACAGCTAACGGTACTCCAGAGGCCACACCCATTCTAACTGCTCCTGAAGCAGATTCCTTGGTATTCTGGTATGGAAACACTAGCAATTCACATTGTGCAAGAGTAGCAATAGCAACATCATCATCCAAGAAATCTGTAACCAATCTAACTCTATTTTTGAGTCCTTTACTTTCGATTAATGAATTGATTTTCTTTTCCATATTGCCGCTACCTTCTCTTGTAGCACACAACATGAGTAACTCGTCCCAACCTGGCAGTCTCTCGAATGCTTCGACCAATTCTAATTGTCCTTTGTGTGGAAGAAGGAAACCGAAAGTCCCCAAAACCCTACCCTCTACCGGTAGTGGTTGTGCTGAATCTGATGGTGGAGGATAGATTCCGTGTGGAATCATAATCACATTGTCTTCAATTCCAAGGCGCCTCAAATTTTCAACATCTGCATTGGTGTGTACCATGACCGTTGAACAGGTTTTGAGCCCCTCCGCCGCTTTCTCAATTCTCTTGCTTGGGAATACTAGTGAGCGATCTCTTGTATTGTGCATTGTAATGAATACATTCACATTCATTTCAGATAATTTTAGCAACAATTCATTGAGATATGAAAATCTTAGAAGTCCGGGTTGATGCTGGATTACCATAGTGTCGATATCTTTAGCCGCAACTTGAGCAACAATTCCACTAAAATTGTTGGAATCCCTCTGCCAGCATGGTTTCGCGTCTTCAACATCTCCTTCTCCAGATTGGCATAACACTAGGACATCGTCCATTTGTTCGATTAAGAAACGAGAGTATGTTGCAATACCACACCTGATTCCCCAGGTGCTAATCCAACCTAACATTTTCATCACTCCTCGAAATCAAAATTCTGATATTTCTCAAGAATTGTCTTAACTTCCTTTGAGCGTGGCGAATATTTTCTTTTTCTTTCACGCAATGAGAAGCCAGTCATATCCACTTCAATTCCTATCGATTCAAAGGCAGAGTTAGCCTCATCATTAGTGTATGGATATCGTAAGAATGCGATGTTATCAGTGCCATTCTGTTTGGCACTCCTGAAACTTTCTAGGAACATTGAGAATCCTATAGGGTCCTCCGGGTTTGATTGTATGAATCGAGATAGGGGTATTTCTGGAGTATTGATTCCCAAACACATCTTTGCGGCATTTACTGTCAGGAACTTCCTTCTGTCCATTGAGCGAATAGCATCAAGATAATCTCCATGAATCACCAGAATTGGTTTGCCAATACTGACTCCAGGATGTTGCTTGTGGCAAATCAGTCCGTAGTTATCAGGTCTTGTTCTGATGCCTTGTTCTTGCATGTGGTCGCAAAGAGCGTTAGATGCTACACCACCATGTGAAACTACCCAGACATCGATACTTTCAGCATCGACCTCGCTAGGCCCTAGTGGCTGCATTGAGATCACAGCAAGTCTGCTAACTCATCTTGGATAATCTGGACCGCTTCAAGAATCTCGTCCTTGTGGCGTGCACCGGTGATTACCATCTTGCCGGATCCGAAAATCAGGCATACTACCTTAGGATAATCAAGGCGATAGATTAGACCAGGGAATTGTTCTGGTTCGTATTCTACCTTGTCGAAAGGTAGGTGGAAAGTTAGGTTATTCAAGTTCAACTTACGTGGTTGACCAGCTTGTGGCTCACCTGTGAACTTGTCGTTTCCATCATAATCTTCTGGATAGTGTAGAGCGTAAGTTGCGACCATATTTTGGACTTCAATCTCGACGTCCTTTAGGTCCCATGTGGTGATTCCAGCAGAGCGTAGATCGTTGATCATACGTTCGATACCGGTATGGATGTTATCCTCGTCCTTTCCACCAGTGCACACAGCACGGCCAGAGCGGAACATAAGGATAGCAAGTTTCGGGTCGGATACACGGTAAACAACACCGGGGAATTGTTCAGGTTCGTATTCACAATTCAACTGAATTGCGATGTCAGGCAAATCTAGTTCTTCCGCTACCCTTGTGCTGGCAACGACATTTACTACGGTCAAACGGTCCTCATCGTTCATAAAAAGGCCGATTATAAACCCCTATTTAAAGGAGAGTGCCTATTTATGGGGGTCCCAAAGAGGTGAGTCCTCGTCATTTTCGACTCTCATTCCACTTGAAGCGAGTTTGCTGATGAGAGTTCTACCTCCTGCAAGTTCAATTGCTTCACTGGTAGTTTTGGGGTCTCTTGTTAGAGCAATCATGCAACCGCCACCCCCCGCTCCTGTTAATTTGACTCCGAGAGAAGTAGGAGCCGCAGCAGAAATTAACGCCTCGAGTTCAGGACAAGAAACTCCAAGGCTTCTCAGCAAGAGGTGGTTTTCACTCATCGCTCTACCCACTGCTTCCATATCTCCATTCATTAGAGCCGAAATCCCTCTCCGTGAAACGAAGCCTATCGTCTCAATTTCTCGCATTTTTTCTGGCTTGCTTTTTAGTAACGCAGAAACTTTGGCAACCTGCTTGGATGTAGGTGCATGAATTCCAGTATTTCCAATAACCAACCAAACATCTTCTGTGTTTGATAAATCTACAGAGTGCACTTCCCACGAAACATCATTCAATTGTCGTGAGTAAAGCCAATTCAAATTTGGTTCGACCTGATCTGATAATACAATACATCCGCCATGGGCACATGTGCTGGAGTCCATGGGCGAAGCTCTGCCTCCCTGAGCAAATGCTTCAACGGCATGGGTGAGAATTGCACATTCATCTTCATCAACAGCCTTTATTCCATGGTCAACCGAGTCTCCTTTAATCGAATCCCATGGGCCTTCATACACCTTGTTTGGCCTTGCTGCAGTCCATCCTTCTGCCCAATCATCATCCTTGATTTGGCGTCCGCGTGCGCACCTCAATGCCGCGCTTGCAGATACAGAAAGGGCTGCTGAGGAACCAAGTCCACTTGCAGGAGGAATGTCTCCTAACACTTTGATTGACAATGGAGGTCCATCTGCCCAAAGACGTTGCTTCAAAGCCTCTACATGAGGGTGTTTTTCTGGGTGAAAAATCATTCCATCAATACGCCAATCAGTACTTAATTCTAGACTAATACTCATCCTTTGATCGATTGCAACCGCTACTGCAGGCTGACCATAGACAACTGCATGTTCTCCAAAGAGAATACACTTGCCGGGCGCGCTAGCCTGCACCATGTGTGGCGGTTGTGGAGGTGGTACTTGGCCGTTGGGTTGAAGGAGTGAATCCACCTCGTGTACTTGATGCAACACCCACTCGATGTCACCTATGCTGGTATTTCTGGTTGGTACATCCTTCTAATTCTAGGCGTTGTGTCAATCGGTTTTTTCACATACCAAGTGCAAAAAGCGACAAGGTTAGTTTTGCTAGGGGCTAAGGATAACCGATTTGGTTCTTGGGGCGCACGTCTCAAGGAGACTGCAAGCGTTTGGCTTGGTCAGAGAAAGGTATTGGAAGATCCTGTTGCTGGAGTAATGCACGTCCTGATGTTTTGGGGATTCTTGATGTTGTCAACCGATATGTTTGACCTAGCGAGCGGAAACAGATTCAGCGAGCATCTACTTCCAGAAGCAATTAATCCTCTCTGGAATGGAATGGTAGAACTTGGTTACACCAGCGCTCTTATCGGCTGTTTCCTAGCTTTGAATCGCAGAGTATTGTTTACTCCAGAGAAGTTGAAGGGCAAGAGTCAATTGGAAGGAAATGTCATTCTTCTATTGATTATGACAATCTGTACAACAGCATTCGTCGTTGAGGCAGGCGAAGGCCCTGACCCAACCTACGAAATGATTGGTGCCTGGGTTGCAGAAACATTCACTATCACCCAAACTGTTGTCAATTGGGCATACTGGGTGCATATGCTTGCAATATGCACATTCTTGTTTTTGATACCATTATCGAAGCACATGCACTTGGTCATGGCACTACCAAACGTGTTCTTCTTCGATACTCAGCCATTGGCAAAGATGCGGCCATTACAAGTTGATGAAAATGGAACTGCAGTTTCTCTTGATGACTTAGATATCGAGACATTTGGAGCATCGCAATATACTCAACTATCTTGGAGAAGTCTGATTGATGGTTGGGCTTGTACCTCTTGTGCACGCTGTCAAGATGTTTGTCCAGCATATGCTTCGGGCAAGGAATTGAATCCCATGCAAATCATCCATGATGTTCGTGCATACGCTAACGAGCACTCACAATTATTGTTCAAGGGAGAAGCACCTGAAGAAGATATGATTTCGAGATTTGGCGAAGCCTCAATTTGGGCATGCACCACGTGCAACGCGTGTGTTGATGTTTGTCCAGTAAACATCGAACATGTTCCTAAATTGACTGATGCCCGACGCCATTTGATGATGGAGAGAATGGAATTTGATGAGTCTGTCGAGGATACCGTGATGCCTTTGATGATGACCATAGAGAATCTTGAGAGTGACTCCAATCCTTATGGCATTCCAATGCATGAAAGAGGAGATTGGGCTGCAGATTTAGATGTCAAAGTTGCTGAGCCTGCAGAATACATCTACTTCGCAGGATGTGCCGCTTCCTTTGATGAGAGAAACAAAAAAGTGGCAAGAGACACGATTTCGATAATGAAGGAAGCAGGATTGGATGTAGGTATTTTGGGAATGCAAGAGGGTTGCAGTGGAGATGCGGCTCGTCGTGCTGGAAACGAATACTTGTTCCAGATGCTCGCTGAAACTAATTTGGCTACTTTTGATGAAATTGGTGTAAAGAAAATCGTAGCTTCTTGTCCTCATTGTTTCCATACTCTAGGTAAAGAGTACAAGGACTTCGGTGGTGAAGACATCGAGGTAATGCATCACTCACAATTGATCAACCATCTACAGCAAGAAGGCAAACTCCCAGACCCCTCACACAATGGAAACATCACTTACCATGACCCATGTTATCTTGGACGCATCGGTGGTGAATTAGAAGCACCACGTGCGGCAATCGGTGGTGTCGATGTGGAAACTGATAACCATGGCCGGGGCTCATTCTGTTGTGGCGCTGGCGGTGCGCAGATGTGGATGGAAGAGCATGTTGATGATGGGTATGACCGTGTTAACGTAATTCGTGCAAAGGAACTCGCATCTACAGGCGCAGACACGGTTGCGGTTGGTTGTCCATTCTGTTCAACGATGGTTACCGACGGATTATCCAGTATTGATTCCAATATGGAAGTCAAAGACATCGCAGAAATCGTTTGGGAGCAAATCAAGGCAAATGATGCCAAGATTCAGGCTGTAAAATCAGAAGAAGAATGACATTACAATCATTCGATATCAATGTTGAATCCTTAATATTCAAACTTCAGTTAGCGGCATCAGCATATGCTTGCTTCCCGCCTATAATGTGGTCATTTTCGTCACCGATACCCATCTTGGTTAGAGTGATGTCAACATTACAGCCACCATCAGATCCATCACAAAGGTCAGTTGCGCTGCCTTCGGAGATGGTAATCTCCTCGC
>CAZEXE010000029.1:0-18315 GCA_964516645.1 uncultured Candidatus Poseidoniales archaeon | reverse complement strand
TGGCATTTATCGCTGCTGCTTTAACCGTTCCAGCTGGTTTTGGCCTCTCTACAATGCTTACGCCTGTTGTGCTATTTGTGATGGACCCTCACGAAGCCATAGCCGTTGTAGCAATAGTCCACGGAGCCCATAATGCTGCCAAGTATTATTCGCTGAAAATCCATGTTGATTATGAGGCGATTAAGCACTACGGAATTTGGTTGGTTATCGGTGCAATTATTGGTGCTTTATTGCAAAATATGGTACCTCAAGAACCACTCCTGATCCTAATTGGTTGCTTCTTGATTATTCTTCCAATTCTCACGCTTTCTGAAGATTGGACCGGCTACAAAATTCCTGAAGCAAACGACCGGATTGGAGGCTTCGGTTCAGGGTTCATGGGTGGACTTTCGGGGCACCAAGGTGCATTGCGCGCTATGTTCCTTTCTCGTAGGCTGACAAATAAGATGTCATTTGCAGCCACTGCTAGCATTCTTGCATTGTGTGTTGACCTTACTAGAATCCCGATTTATCTATACTTCAGAAGTGAAGAAATTGTTGCATATTCACAACTCACATTAGCCCTCGTAATCTCTGCATTGCTCGGCGTAAAGGTCGGGAAAATTTGGCTTGAGAAATTAAAATCAAAAACAATCCATAACTGGGTAATGATAGGAATTGTTACCAGTGGAATATACTACATTTTCGAGGCTTTGCAATAATTCCCAAATTCACCTCCTACGGAGGTGCAAACGACCGAAATGACTCAAAGGGAAGGCGCTCAGGACAAACCATGGCGGAGGAGATTATTGCAGAGATAGACATCTCTGCAGATGGGCATGATGAGATGCCATTCCGCCTTGGCGACATTGTTTTGGAGAAGGAATTCGCTGAATTGAATCCATTGTTACGCCCGATAGATCAAATTCGTCACGAATGGAAATTCCAATTCAAGTTGCTTCGCCACGAATGGGGCCAACCACATGTCATGACAATGTTTACTGGAATTGCAGCATTTCTTCTAGGTGCTGTCTCTACTGAATTATTCGTGGGTGGCGACCCTAAGGTAACTGGCATTGATGGTCTAGCGGGCATAGGAGGATTTGCGTTTTTCCAACTTCTTGTGTCTGCAATTCTTTGGGTTTGGTTCTTCGTTCAAATTTCAGTTAATTTCCCTGTAATGCGTGGACACATGATTAATGTAATCATCATCTGGTCTTCCATTTTCTTATCACAAGTAGTACTGCATGTTAACTCTCCAAGTTTCCCAATCGATGCAAATCTTGGTGATGCTTTAGGTGGTGTAATGCTTTCCGCAGTAGGTTGTTTCTTCACATACTTTTTCTGGAAGGCAGTTACTGAGACTCGTGACTTCCATGTTCAGGAACATCATGTGCACACAGATGTACGAGTCATGGAAGAAGCAATGGCTGAGCACAGTCTTTTCGCTTGGACAATAATGGTGATTGTGTGGGTCTTCACAATGATATTGAACGGTTGGTCGGGCGCCCACTTCATAGCAGATAGAAATGTCAACGATTATGCTATTTACTCGATTCATTTGATTTCTGGAGTTTTGTTGATTTACATTCTCATGCACATTCTTTGGTTCCCTCAACGCATGCTAGGTGAAGGGGCACGAGTGCAAACTAAAGCAGCAGCAGCGGCTGATGCTAATTTGCTCATCGATGGTGTGGTTCTCGTATCTGAAGGTGAGTGCCCATCATGTGAAGCAAGTGCACCAGTCAGTCAGAATGAGAAAGGTGCAACAATCGTAGATTGTGCTAGTGATGACTGCAATAGTAGAGGTGTTGTAGGAGAGGCTTGTGAAGGATGTGAGGAAAACTACCCCACTAGGTACACATGCACCAGTTGTGGAATCAATAGTTCTGCTACGGATTTCGTTCCCGACAAGGAGGCATGGTGATGTTTTCCAAACACCGCGCTGATTTCCCCACGCTAAACGTGGATAACCCCCCCGTTTACCTAGACAATGCTTGCATGACTTTGCGCCCAAACTCTGTAATTGAGGCTATTCGTTCATACTATGAGGAAACACCAGGATGTGGCGGCCGTTCAGTCCACAGATATGCAACCACTGTCTCAAGAAAGATGATGAATTGTCGAAGAAAATTGGCTGAATTGTTTAATGCCAATGAATCCGGTGAAATGATTTTTACGAAAAATGCTACTCACTCACTGAACCAAGTTGCAAAGGGCCTAACTTGGCAAAAAGGAGATGTTGTACTAACTACTGACCGTGAGCACAATTCGAATCTAGTCCCGTGGCTACAACTTGAGGAAGAGAAGGGTATCGATCACCGCGTAGTTAGGTCAAATGATGACAATACATTCAGTATGGAAGCATTTGAGAATGCATGTGCTGAAGCCGGAAGCAACCTAAAGATGGTTTCACTTTCACATGTAGGGAACTTGGACGGTGTTGCAACACCTGTCAAGCAAGCTGCGAGAATCGCCAAAGACTTTGGTGCAATGGTTTGTATTGATGGTGCACAATCCACTCCTCATATGAAAGTCGATGTCCAAGATTTGGGAGTCGATTTCATGGCATTTTCAATTCACAAAATGATGGGCCCTTCTGGCATGGGTGGACTGTGGGGAAGAATGGATTTACTCGAAGGAATGCGCTCAATCCAGTCTGGAGGAAGTACCGTTGATACTTCTTCCTATGATTCTCTCACCTGGGCTAAACCACCTGACCGTTTTGAGGGAGGCCTAGGTAATTATGCTGGGATTCTTGGCACAAATGCTGCAATAGATTACATTTCAAATATTGACCTAGATGCAGTTCATGAACATGAAATCTCACTAAATCGAGTGATGACGTCCATTCTGAAAGATGTTGATGGCATGAGAATTATTGGTCCTGAAGACCCAGCACAACGAGGAGGAATTTGCTCAATTCTATTGGACAATATCGACGCCCATGACATTGCAATTCTATTGGATGAGGCCGCAGATGTCATGGTGCGCAGCGGCATGCATTGTGTTCACTCTTGGTTCAACGACAAGGGCATTGACAGAGGTTCTCTTCGTGCAAGCGCCTACCTTTACAATACTGAAGATGAAGTAAGGTTATTCGCTGAAACATTGGTTGAAGCAGTTGAAGCGTTGGGGTGAATTGATGGATGCACCTCCTGAAATACCCTCTGGTGAATTGGATAGTGATCTTGATTTCATCAAGCAGATAACTGTCATCGCAACAATAGTCATCGTCGCGGCGGTTGGAGTGTTTGCGTGGATGATATTCACCGGGGAGATTAGCCTTACGGGCCCTTCCGCTTTGGTCTTAGAAAAGGAAGAAGATTTCGACAGACTTGTCCAATTCAAATCGGTTGACCACCTTTCAGGAGATGGTGTCGATGTATGCATGGTAGACTCTGGAATTGACATGGAACACAGTGACCTCTCAAACCTAAATTTGGCAGGTTGGTCAGATTTCATTGGAAGTAAATCAAGCCCCTATGATGACAATGGCCATGGAACTATGATGGCTGGAATATTGGTCGCAGATGGAGCATTGACTGGACTTGCTCATGATGTTGACCTCTATGTTGCGAAAGCACTCTCAGGTAGTGGTGAAGGCAATGATGCTACGGTAGCGGAGGCAATCGATTGGTGTATCTCAAAGAATGTAAATATCATCTCTTTATCTCTTGGAGGAAACGCATCAGGTTTCTCAATAATTCTCGGTGATGCTGTCGAAAATTCTGTTGAGGACGCATACAATGCTGGCATAGTTGTAGTTGCTGCAGCTGGTAATGATGGACAAAACGACGATGGCGATGTAGCATCGCCAGGGCTTGTTGATTCGGTAATTTGTGTAGGCGGAGTCGATGTAAATGGAAATCTATGGGATGGCTCTTCAATTGGAGATAACAATGGCCGATTGTGGCCTCCTCTTTTGCCAAGAAATAGCCCTGATGAAAAGCCAGAACTTGTTGCTCCTGGACACAAGGTTCCTGTTATCATGCTCGACAATAGTTGGGGGCTATCTTCTGGTACTAGCGCAGCAACCGTCTATGTTACAGCAGCGGTTGCTTTGATGTTTGAAGAGCATCCAGAATTGAAAGATGGCGGTACAGATATGCTCGATGATTTGAAACAATGGATTGCTGATTCTTCAAAGAAACGTAGTGGCCAAGACAGCCACGACGACCATTACGGATACGGTATGTTACAGATGAAAGCACTAATCGATGCAGCAGAATCTACTGCTTAGGCAACCAAGCCACGATTGTGCCTCCAAATAATGGTGCAAATGCCAAATGATGAGTTTCATTTGAATCACGAATCAACTCCATCCATTTGTTGAATCCCACAACTTCGGGGTCATCATCTTCCCTATCGCCTACAGGAGGCGTAGGCTCGGTGGTGAATAAGACTCCATTATTGCTCAATAATGGTAGCATTGCACCAACATCGCCAGCCAATCTCTCCATTGGGGCATCTACGATAATCGCATCTGCTTCTTCCAAGATTGGTGCATCTCCGGTCTTAGAAATACTCCATGCTTTCAATTCACTAGCCAGCAATGTTGGGGTTCCGACAACGATACTTGTTGGAACTGAAGAATATCTCTGACATAATCTAGTCAAAATTACTGCAAACCGATTACCTTCCTCAATTATTTGAAAATTCTTTAGGTCCGGCTTACCATCAAAGTGATCAAGAATCCATGCAGACAGGTGACCGATTCCCGCTCCGGTATGTATGATTTGTTTTGGCGAAATTCTTGCTATCGCATCCCTAATTCTTCTACGCACAGAAATCGACCATGTGGTTAACCCCATGTGTTCCAGTTGATGACCAATATTTGCAGCCACTTCTGGTTCATCGCGAGACAATTCCTTGTCGGCAGCCAAAATCGCTGCCAGCACTTCCTCGCGCATAACATGGGCTTATGCCACCACTTGACAAGCCTTCGCATGTGCCGACAGGCTCAAAGGTGACCGGCATGGCCGCCAATTAGGGAGGAATTACCATGGAAGATGAATCAATGGACGAAGATTTTGTCGAGAATGTCACAGATTGTCCAGGTTGTGGAGAATTTAGTGCCCATGAAATCCTCAAAGAAAGAAAGGCTGGAGAAGGTACAAACTACCTTCTAAAGTGCGAAGAATGTGAGCATGTTCACACGCTTGAAGTCAGACCTCCACGCCCCGTAATGATACCATTTTTGTTGAGTGAAGGGGCCAATACTTATGTCGCTGATATAGAGATTGACGATGATGAAGTATTACACATAGGAGATATTTTTGAGCATGCTGATGCAAGTTGGGAAATCAATCGTATTGAGACAAGAACAGCTAATTCACGAACAAAATTAGTCGCTTCCAAGGTTGGTAGAGCAAATGCTGTGCGCTCGGATGTAGTGATGGTAAGACTGACTCTAACTCGTGGAGAATTCTCTGATAGTGAATCGATTTTTGTAGAGAGAGAAAAAATGTTCAAGGCTGGCTCAATAATGGAGCATGATGGTGCTAAATGGAAAATTCGAGCCATCCACACCGGGGCTGGCAGAACCATGACTGGAAGAGTACCAGCACATGACATCAAGCGAATTTACTTACACGAACCTCCAAGACCTGAGGATAACATACCCCGAACTCCGAGGGAGAGACGACAGGCGTGGAAGGAAGGGCGCTTGGGCGATAACCCGGACCCTGTTTTGCCGGATGCGGAAAAATCTGGCAAGCCAAAGCAACAGAGACCTGGGCGTAGGCAAAAGAAAAAGCGAAGATGATTATGGGCGATTTGTCCACGGCATTAAGAAAGCCTTCGCAACTTGAGAACCTATAGTCGGGTTTTCCTGTAGCCTGCGAATCGAGTACTCGTACCATTTCTCACCGTACGGAATGTATACTCTTGTGCGATGACCCTTTGCGCATAATTTTCTTCTCAGCGGACCTCTAACTCCTAACAACATTTGGAATTCGTATCCCGGTCCTTTTTGTGTTCTTTGAACACCGGCATTCTCTCTTGGGTCACTAGAATTTGGACCCATGCCCCTTTGTTCCAATGACTTGAGTGTGTGTTTGATTACTGGATGGTCATGGCTTGCAATTCCAACATACGCTCCTGAATCCAACATCGCGTCTATACATTGATTGGTAGCATCAATAATCGGTTGCCTCTCAGTATGAGCAATCTCAGCAGGTTCAAGATATATTCCCTTACAGATTCGATAATCCGCATTCGGTCCCAATTTTTCTGTAATACTCTTGATATCATCCAAGGTGCGAAATAGCCTGCCTTGCAGAACAACTCCCACATTTGTAAGTCCTTTTTCGTGCATATCAAGCATCACTTGAATCGTATCATCTGTGACTCTGTGATCTTCCATGTCCAACCTAACAAACATGTCATGGCTATTTGCCACTCTTACCAAAGACTCGATATTCGCCATTCCTTTCTCACTATCCAATAGCAATCCAAATGCCGTTGGCTTAATTGAAAGATTAGCATCGAGCTTGTTCTCGATAATCTCAGTGATTACCCTCTTGTACTCTTCGAGGAAGAAATTCGCCTCATCCATTGAAGTGATTTCCTCTCCCAGTACATCGATTGTGAAACATGCCCCCTCTTTGGATAGACGATGCATCACTTTGACTGCATCTTCCAATTTGGAACCTGCCACATATCGTCGACTAACCCAGCCTACGAACCAGCGGGGCATCCGTATGGTCAATGCGACGACCATACGCGAGAATCGTCCGACCATGTAGCCCTGCTAGTGGAGGCGATTCTTGACCGTTTTCATCCAATGATTTCCGCACTTTTGAGTAAAGGAATGTTCAATTCTTCCAATAAATCTCGAATCGCTTGACGTTGCCAACCCTTGAATGCCTTTTTGTCCATGCTGCACACAACCTCTCCGCCAGGGAATGCACTCTGGGTCGATGCTATCGCTTTACGAATACTATTCTCCCACATTCCGGAGATGTTTTCATCCTCATCTTTCGTAAATGGTAGCGCATAAGTTGCCAACATGTGTCCAATCCAAACATTGTCGTGCGATGCTAGAAGATTACCTCGTGGAGCGTAATGCCCCCCGCCAAGTGTAACCACGACCTGTCCGTCTCCTTGCCACACACCCAAACCTTCTCCGCCATCTAAGCCTAGACCACGATAGATAATTCCGGCAAGCACTTTTGCTGCTTCTTTGTGACCCCAGGTCTCGGCAGTAGAACCGATTTCTATGAATAGTGAAGGCGTCTCAATCCACGGTCCATGATGAGTAGTCTCCAAAGATAAATCAAAATCAGCCATACCATCAGCAACTCGATTTAACTCTCGCCACCATGCTGCAATTCTAGGATTAGGTGGCGGGCAATCTGCTGCTCTTCCTCCATAATCAGGAGTCTGGTCTAATGGAACTTGCATAGTTCCTATTGGATGAAGAGTCAGTGATGCATTTCCGCTTGCAGCAGAATGCCTAGATGGGAAAATAATCTCTTGAGGCTTCTCTCCTGTCGCCTCTTCCCATCTTTTGTCTAAGTCATCTTCCCATAGGCAACCATCCTCCATCCACCACATTCTAGCATGCATGAATGAATAGGCTGCAAGACCTTCGACTGGTTCCATTTTATGCCAATCGCACATGTTCAACAATTCATCAGCCTGATTTGTAGAAGCGATGTCGCCCCCAGAAACAAGAATCAGGCTGACCATGTATAGCCGTAAGGTTGAGGATTTTTGAAGGAATTGTTACATTCCTCTTCTTCTTCGCATTACCATGCAGAGCGCTCCATGGAAGATTTTCCATCACGATGGGCGTGAAATTCTCATCGATGTAGACGGTGGGATAACAATTGACGGACATACCGCAAATCCGTTTCCTTGTGAAATCACTCATGCTTCTATTTGTGATGAAGGACTAATCGCAACATGGGTCGACCATGATTTACGGCTAGCGCGTATGGCACTACTTTCATTATCAAACAAATTACAAGATGGTGTGTCAAAAGGCCAATTAAGATTGAGTCGGAATACTGCAATGGTAGCCAATTCTACTTGGTGCCACATAGTAGATGCTGAACCATTAGCATTGACTGCAAAGGATGACAAAATCATATTTGCACTATGGTCTCGAGGCTTGTATTGCATCGATTCTATGGATCAAGAAATTTGGAGATTACCTTTGTTTCAAGAAGGTGAAAAAGCACCACCTCGTTCAAATGATGTAACTGCAATTTCAATCGTTGGAGATTACATCATCGTTTGGACTCGTGGAGGTGCATACCGTAAAATTGCACTTGATAGCGGGGAGGTCTTGAGCGAAGATAATCTCGAAGTGGAATGTGATTTGGAAGATGTTTTCAACCACGGAGACAAATTTTTGCTGTCCTCAAAAGATGGTTGGACTTGGGAATTTGAAAATGGACAAATTACAGTTGCTCGGAAGTTGCGAGGTACAATCCAAGATGCTGTATTCGATGGGGATGATTGGCGAATAATTTCATGGCGTGATGATTTAATGCTGCGCGGCCAAGCAGTACGTAGACCAGATTTGGGTATCCAACTAATCAACAAAGAAGGCACATGGATGGTTCTAGACAATCAAGGGCAATTTAGCCCCCACATGAGTCAATCCGAATAATTACTCTTCGTTTTTCTGAGTAAAACCACAGCGACCACATGACTTGCGGTCTGCATGAGCAGCTAGGAAAACTCCTGGGCCGCATTGTGGACAGAATTCAGATTTGCGAACTAGTGAGCCATCTTCGACAGAATACTTGGACCACTTTGCTCCAGCATTAGGACCGTCGGACATCATTCCTCACCTCCAGAAACATCGCTAGATTGTTTTGCATCCTCTTTAGGAGACGCACTAGAGGAGTGATATTCAGAGAATCTCTCTCGCATGTAATCTGGCTCGACCTTCATTGATTCTTTGTCGGCATATACTATGCCAAGTCCAGTTGTAGAACCCATTCCGAATCGGGTGTTAACATTCTTAATTACAATCAAATCACGGTTGGAGCCTGGTTCAATGGATGCAATTCCATTGAGCATGTCTGCACGTGAAGGAGTCGCTGCTCCTTCGTGATTCCAACGGAATTCAATTTCTACTCTGTTCAATAGTGGGTTTTCCTTACGGTCAATAATTTCCATTTCGATTCCTCCTTCAGCGGATGTTCACCTTGAGTGCATAATTTCCTGGCATCTCGATATTGAGGCGGTTTGCAATTTCTGAGCGAGATGGGTCCATAACAACAACATATCCTGTCCAATCAGAAGAGACAGGTGCTGAGGGATGGCTAGTACATTGGTCTACACCATCTGCGAGTATGATGTGACATTCACTGCAGGCAAAGGGATTCTTTGGCATTCTTTCTCACTCCTAATTCAATTTTGGTCTTCGTGAATCCACTCGTGGCTACCAAGTCCAGATTGCTTACAAGTCAAACCGATCTTTGAGCGACGTGGATCACTTGTATCTGGTGAAAGTGATACGATTCTTGCACGGACGGAGCTACCTACACCAAGTTTACGGCCGCTTTGACGACCTTCAAGTACACCCATTCCAGCATTGATATCAACATGGTCTTCCATGATTTGCGATTTGTGTAACAATGCCTCCATTGGCCCGATTCTAACGAATGCGCCGAAATCATTGACCTCTGAAACTGCACCTTCTACAACTTCGTAATCTTCGATGCAAAACAATACTGCATCAAAACGTACTCTTTGGTAGATTGCACCATCACCGTGAATAATTCGTCCTCGGTCCATTGGTTCGTGGTTCGAAGTTACTAGCACGAATCGGTTGTTATCATCAAAACGACCTTCGAAAGCAGATGCTGCAAGTCGATCGATGTGCTCATTCAGTGATTTATCCTTACGGATATACTCCGCAGGAATACGAATAGTATCCTCTTTTGTGACAACTTTGTACATTTTTTCACCTCATTTTCCCGCCCGATTAATCACCAAGGGACGAGTGAGGTGCTTTACCTCATCCGTCCTTCACCGGCAATGCCTCGGGAGAGAAGTGTGACCGAAGTCATTCAGGCCACCAGCGACCCCTATTTGAATGATACCCCCTACCAAATGAGATCCTAATCGAATATCTGAGCCTGATTTGGCCTAGAAATAAGGGTCGAATTATCGCTATCTCGTGGGCCCGTAGGGCCCAAAGCCCTAACTACCCCAAATGTCCCACTATTAGTGGGTGAAGGAAATGCGTAAGCAATTAAGGGCGGTTTTGATGCTGTTCATTTTGCTAGGCTCAACCATTGTCATTCCAATGCCTACTTCAGCAGATGGTGAGGAAAATATTGCTTGGGACCCACTATCACAACCATGGGCGCAATATGGCAGAGACCCCGGTCATTCCCGTGATTTACCTGAGCACGGAGATTCTGGCTTACTTAGCATTGAAACCCCTGCAGTGAATTGGGTTGCATTCGATTCTGGATTGGGAGCAGATGGATATGGTGTTGCAATTGCTGACATGTCCAATTCTATTACTGCACCAGAGGGTGCCAAAGAGAGGTGCGGTGAGAACCATCTATTTGCAGTCTTGACTTACACTGAAAATTCTGAGAGACATCTAGCAATTGTCGAAGGGGATACTGCCAAAGTCGCCTGGGAAGTTAATCTTGGAGATGCCAAGTACATTCGCTCTACACCAATGATTGTGGATGTAGAAGATGATGGCCGTCCTGAAATCGTAATTGTCTACGATACAGATAGCGCCCTCAAAGTTGACTTGTGGGGGCCTGACCTTTCCTGCGATGAATCTGGGTGGTCGGTTTCTGGGCATTCTAATGAGCGAATATGGTCTTGGTCAGATGCTGACTTGAGGATTGGGATTAACAGCCCTCATTGGTTTAGTAGTCAATCCAATCATCTTTCGGTAACTCAACCGTTGCTAGCAGACCTCTCCCTAGATGGAACTCCAGAAGTTGTTGTCGCAGCAGTTGACACATCTACAGATGAGCCCACTGTATTTGCTCTACCTCTTGACCTGCAAACTCCAGAAGTGGATTGGGAAGTTGCACTGGATAGAGGGACACACCCCTCTGACCCTGCATTTGCTGCTTTAGATGACAATAGTGGAGCGATTGTTCTGACTACAGTTGACTCAAATAGCGGAAATATGTGGATTTGGAGAATAGATGGCCCCACCGGTTCCCTCGACTGGGAAAGGGTTTCAATTCAGGGAACAGATTCTGATTCAGATACACCGAGGTTGAGACTGCCTGGACCTGTAATTACACAACTTGATACTGATGCTGCTCCAGAAATGATCCTTACATTACCCGTTGATGATAATGGAGCCACTGAAGGCATGGGTGCACAATACGTTGGTATGGAATTGACCAGTACCAATGAACTTTGGAGGTTTAGAGCGAAAAATGGCTATGCCGATGCTGAGCCATTGCCCGTAGATACTACTGGAAACGGAATAACAGACAGGGTATGTTGGGTCACTTGGTACTCGGATTCTTCAATCTCTACCGATAGAGAAGGTGCGACTGGTTGTCATGACATCACCATCGACCCACCATTTAGAGAATGGTCTAGAACCTTGCAGAGAGGTGGTGGAAATGATAATGATGAAATCGCTGTTTCTCCACCGATTTCAATAGATCTTGATGGTGAAGATGAGCCTGAACTTTTGGTAGCATTTGGTCGACGAATCTTTGCGTTTGATGGGAATACTGGAACTTCAGCAGACATTGGTACTGGCTGGTCAGCACCAATTGATGTCCCTCATCGAACTTGGGCTGCACCAGCTATTGCCGATATGGATGGCGATGGGTACCTCGACATATTGGTTGGAGATGCTCTAATCAGTGAAGCAAAATCTGATGTTGCACCACTTGCAGACGGGAGAAGTATAGGATTCACACCCACAGACCCAGACCCTGGAGAGATGGTTACAATTTCAGGACAATACTCAAACATTGGTATTGTTGACACCGATGAACCAGTAGATGCTGTTCTGATTATGAATGGAATCGAAATAAAGCGACATAGAGTGAATGTTGCTGAAGCGATTGCACCATCTGGAGAAGGAGGGCCTATTACATTCAGTGTTGATATTGAGGCAACACTAGGAGTGCATACAGTTGAGTTGCACTTAGATGTGAATAATAATTTGACCCAAACAAGAACTGACAATGATAACTTTAGCACAACTCTAGTCGTTCTCGAGCCTCATGTGGCTCAAATCCAAACACCTGCTGAAGTATCACGTGCTTTACCAGGAAATACCCAAAGTGTGAATATTACAGTTACCAGCACCGGTAGCAGAAATGCAGCTTGGAGTTTGAGTTATGATGATTCAGGCCTACCTTCTGGTTGGACTTTCGCACCTAAGAATTCTGCTGATTTGTTACTCAATCTCGAGAGAGATGTCCCTCAAAATGTCGAGTTTGAATTTTATGTTCCCCAAGATGCAATAGGTTCAGATGATGCTCAAATTCCAATGACATTGACTCTCGACCAAGACCAGAACATCTCAACTTCTACAACATTACCATTAGAAGTCGAAAGAACCAGAGGACTCTCCTTACAAGGTGCTACTGGACTACCTTCCGGAATCGGCTTTGGACGCTCTGGAGATGTTGCTCACGTCTGGCTATTGGTCGAAAATGTCGGTAATGCACAAGAGACTACTGAGATGCAATGGTCCTCAAACACATGGGGTGCAAATACTACAATCGTAGATTATTCTGGCACAACTCAATGGGGTATTGAACTAGACCCGAATGCAAAGGAAGAGTACCTGATCGAGGTTGATATTCCCCATTCAAAATCCCCAGGCGAATCTACTTCTGCGATTCTAACCTTATGTATTGGTTCAGGTGCAGAGGAAATTTGTGAAGATTTCACTGTTACAATTTATGCTAGTGATACTGCAAGTAACATTCCACATATCCGTACCATTCCAGCCACTGGCTTAGTTTGGGATGTCGAATCTAATTACGCAGGTAGCATTCTACAATGGGATATGTCGGCTGCAGGGATGTTGAAAGTTGGTTGGAATTGGAGTGCTAGTGGGGACTTAGAAATCAATGGAACCATGTTGGAAATGTCAGGCCAAAATGGGCAATTACATCTTGATTTACCACTTGATGCGCCTCCAATGCGCCATTTCTTCAACCAAAGTGAACAAAGTCAATCAAATGCAGACTTGGCAATTTCGTTACATGTTTTGCAAGTATACAGAGCTGAAGCCGAAGTCGTGACACCTGGTGATGGTGCAGTGTTCAATGTTAGTGAACGGACCAAACTGATTCTAAGATTGGAAAATCCAGGAAATGGTGAAGATACATTCATCTTGAGCGGAAGCACTGGTGCTGGCAATTTATCTGAAGCACCTAATGTTACATTTGAGATTAACAATCCAAGCCGTACTTTAGGCCCCGGTGGAATCAGCATGGTTCCAGTATGGGTTACCCTGCCCGAAGATGTACCTGCAAGAGAGAGTTTCCAACTGCATTTCGATTGGACTAGTACCGGTGATATGTCAATAACTGATCAAGCAAGTATAACCATTGAAGCAAGACCAGACCACAGATGGGATATTCAAATTGAGCATGCCTCGATTATGCAAGTCACTCCTGGTCAAGATGTGAATTTGACAATCAACTTGACGAATATCGGTAACACAGATGACCTACTGACATTGACTCCTGAATTCGAAGTCAGCCATTCTGGTGGAGATGTATCAACTTGGCAGGCTGAAGTGGTCAACTCTACGAGGCTAGATGTTTCTCAAAGCGAGATTGTATACTTGAGTGTGCAAGTTCCTGAAGATACTTGGGCGACTACTGAAGCTGAACTAACCTTGATTGCATCATCGAGTGGCTATAATTTAGATTATAATGTTAGTATTATTCTTGAAGTGGCAAATGTTGCTGGATGGAGAATTGATCTCTCAAACACTTCTCTTGAAGTGCCGCCTGATGGAGGGCAATTAGAGTTGATTGTAGAACAGAAGGGGAACTCTCCTGCGGAACCGTACTTTGCTAAAGCAGGTCAAGGTTGGAATACTACACTACCCAACAATGGAGAAATTATTTCTCCGGGAGAATCGGGAACTGTCAATATCACAGTTACTCCGCCTAGTGACGCAATTGCAGGTGAAGTTGGAGTGATTAGTATTCGAATTTCTAACGGTGATGGCGAGGGGCAAATTGTAGAACAAGTCCCAGTAAGAGTAGGTTCTGAGCCGGGAATTGTCATCGATTCCAAGGGACCTTGGAAGGTAAGACAAGATGTATCCTCTTGGCCTACTGCATGGATAGAAAACACGGGTAATGATGTCGCAATCATGGATTTGGCAATTCAAAATCTGCCAAGCGGTTGGATTCTAAGTGGCGAGGATGTCGTGGTTATTGCTCCTGGAGAGATTAAGGGAATACCTCTGCAGATTGAACCATCTAGTTCATGGAATGGTAATAACATCCAACTCGATATCGAATTAGACCACCCTATATTGGGAACAATAGTTCATTCGATTACGATTAATCAGAGTGAAACCGTGTTGATCTCTAGCCCTGTGCATACTGGGAGGTCCGGAGAAAAGGTCTCTATTACTACCGATTCTCAAACCTCTGGCATAGATACAGCATTAGTTCCTCTTCCAGACATGAGGACGAATACAACTCACAATGGTATGTCTTTGCACTTAGTTGGAATTCCTTCTCCTATTCACACTGCTGAATGTGATGAGGCATATGGCTCCTTAGATGAACTTGGAATTGGAACAACTTCGAAGTTATGGGCATCATGTTTGATTACAGCAAACGCTGACTACCCACTTGTCGCAAATGCTTGGCTGCGAACAAGTAACGGAGAAATTCTCGACAGTGGGATAATCCGTCTTAGCGCAGGCGATAATACAACAATAAATCTCTCAGTCTTATCGTGGGACCCAGAACCTGGCCTTGTTTTGGTTGAGGTTCTAATCGTTGATTCTAATGGCTTAGCGCTACACTCCAAATCATCTAGCCATATCGCTAGACAGAGTGGTTGGAATCTCAAAGTTGCAACTTTGTCTGTTGACGAAAATTATGTCGATGTTGGTATCGATAGAGAAGGATACCAGATGATGGAAGGGTCTGTTTGCAAATTAGATATCGAAGTTGTCGATGGAGATTGGCAACAATCAATTGCTCTGAATGTTTACGGTAGCACATACGCTCCAAGCGTTAGAATTGACAGACCTTCACAAATGGGAGATGGTGCTGAAGTATCTGCGACTGTTTCCTGTCTTGCACCGTGGGATGTCGATGATAATCCAGAAGATAATTCAAAGAAAATATTTGCAAGTAAATTGCCTTTGGTCACATACGAATCAGGAGACTTGTATTGGACAGGCGGCATTGCTATTCTCATGCTGATTTTAGCTTACTTTGGTGGCATTCTCAACCTCGGGCGACAAGATGTTCAAGAAAAGGACAAGGAGATGCCACCTGAGATAAAAAGGCAAACAAAGATGGAGCCTGAGCATGACATCCAAGTTGTCCCTGACGACATTAATTTAGATGATATATCACTAGGGGATGAATTTGATACTCTACCTGAACCGATTACAGAACCTCAACCTGAACCTATTGTTGAGCCCGAAGAAGAAGTAATCGATATTGATGATTCGACTGCAAGTGGCCGATTATCTGCGCTACGAAAAGAGATATCAACTGATTCAAATGAACAAAAAAGTGAGTCGAAGGACGACATATCCAAGAGATTAGATTCCTTCCTCAAAGACCGTTGACTTCATCCATGAGCAACACTCCCCCTCAATCATGGAGGAAGCTTTGGAGTCCACAACTCCGTTCCTAACCATCGATCCGATGGTCTCCAGCAGGCTAAAATCTGTACATTCAGCATTGGATGGAGGAGATTGGGAGAATCTTATTCAGAATGATGATGAGTTACTGAAAAGACTAGAATCACAAGGTGTTGCAGACCCAAAAGATAGAAGTTCAATCGAATGGGATGATGCGAACTTATTCTTCCTATCTTGCCTAGACCTCTCAAACATAGGACAACTTATGCCATTGGAGGCTGGAATTTCAAAAGAAAGATTTGGCCGATTCCCATTTGGCGACGGTTCGCCACTAACATATCTCCGAGATTGGATAAGAGATTCAAAGAGAAAACCCGACAGTTTTGAGGAATTATCCGATTTACTAGGAAAATTAGCAACGAGATTAAGCGGAACGAGTATGGAAAAAGGCGTTGGCAGGCTTGACATGAAGGGGTGGTTAACATTAGAGGAAACCACTGCACTTCGAAAAGCGCTCACTTCTAAATGCTGGATGCCGGCTGCTGAAGAACCTCTTGATGGAGGTTGTCAAGATGCGGCTAAACATCTCCTCGCACTACTACGCGCAGCAGAAAAACGCCGGTGTGGGATTTTACTGAGAGTGCATAAATAATCAAAAATCAGTCCCAGTGAGTCTCTCAAACATAGAAGCATACAAAGATGCAGTGTCGTTGATTACTTCATCTGGTAGTGCGGGGATTGGAGGGTCAGGAGTTCCTGCCTCTCTTGCTAAGCGTAACTCTTCTTGATGACCTGTTCGAACATAGTGTTGGCGAACGAATTCCTTTGACAACTGAACGATGTTTCCATTATCGTATTCATCTGCATCCCACCATCTATCCTCATCAAGAGTTCCAAAAGAGTCGACTAGAACTGGTACTCTACCAGGTCCTAAAGCGAACTCTTTCTTTCCATCCACATGAATTAAACCGCGCTTCATTGCTTCACGCTCGATAAGAGCATCAACCTTGATTACAACATCGATTAATGAGTCCAATTCTTCTCCAGTAATGTTTGCGATTTCAAGTGCTTCCTCTCTATCAATCAAACGGTCATAGGCCTCGAACTTGGTGGTAACTTCAATGTATGGAGCAGGTAGTTTTGCACCTTGTTCTAATTCAGTGCCTGCTTCGAATCCTAATTCTTCAGCACTCAATTCACCTCTCTTGTATCTTCTCCAACCAGATCCTGCCAGATAATGGCGACAAACAACCTCTAGTGGGACAAAAACCCACTCACCTTCACGTGGAGTTGTCCCTGGCTCACGATAAATGTCAACCCTGCGAACTAGACAGCGGTCAGGTGCATTTCTCTCAACTACATGTGTTCTGCAAATTCCTTCTTTCTCAACCAAATCAAACCAATGGCAGGTCGTTCTGTTCAATGATTCTCCCTTACGAGGAATCAAAGAAGGTATAATCTGGTCAAAAACAGAAATTTGGTTGGTATATCGAAATTCAAGAATATCTGGGTCATCGGTTGACCAGACTTCTTTCACTTTGCCGGAATAGAGACATTCTCCCATGAGGCTACTGCCTGCACATAACGCCTTTCAACATTGGCACTGAAAAATCAGATTAATCCAAGCGCATCTTCAATGCGATTCAACTCTGGACCCGTTGTTTCTCGACCAGCAATAGCACCATTATTCGATGCTGCAAGCCCGGCACCAACATAGGGTGAACCAAATGCAACAGTGCCAACCATTGGCGATACGCCAAGTACATCTTCAATCAGTAATACTTCATCGGGCAAGACATCTGGATGTAACAAGACACCTTGGTCATTTGCAACTCCTATGGAACCTACAACATCCTCTCCAGCAATCGAAGATACCGCTACGGGTACTCCAAGAACTTCAGAAATAATCTCGACTCCTTCCTCTGGAATCGCAGGAGAAGCAACCGCTCCGTTTTCGTTGCAAAGTAGTAAATTCCCTGCAGTGTTTACACCACCTTCCATCACTACTACATCGCCAAACGAGGTTAGCACATCGATATCAGCTTCTGTTGCAATGTCAGCAACTGCTAATCCTTTGGACGTTCCAGTTACCAGTGCACCTACAAGTGTTGAGCCACCTATAGTTAGTGGATGTCTTTCAAGACCAATACACTCATCGATACGATTGGTTGCTTCCTCATTCAATTCATGAGGGTGGAAAACTACATTGCCACAAATAGCCAAATAGATTCCAACTTGATCGGAACCAAGTACATCGCTAGTGGTTATCGGCATGTCTTCTCACCCAGTAATTTTTGATAGAGGTTCATGGTTCCTTCGGATATCAAGTTGATAAAAAATGGAAAAGGCCGTATTCCGCTAAGTGCGGAACACGGCCGATTCGTCGCTAAGCGACTGCGGGGAAATCTTCCGAGGGAAGAAAGAGGGGCACAGTGACAGACCTTTCCGTGGGCTCTCGCACCACAGTACCGGAACTGACGCAGGTGGGCTTGACTTCCGGGTTCGGGATGGGACCGCGAAAACACCACCGCTATGACCGTGCACCCATCACCTTTCGAATC
>CAZEXE010000028.1:0-18362 GCA_964516645.1 uncultured Candidatus Poseidoniales archaeon | reverse complement strand
ATAGGAATTAGGATCTAAATCCGGTTCATCATCTTCATCATCAAAGTCGTTTAGAGAACGGTGTTCGTTGTCAACTCCACTATCCAATACAGCGATTACTACACCTTCGCCAGTATATCCTCTGTCATACACAGTGCCCGAATAAACCTCTGAAGGGCGAATCCGAGTCGCTGGATTTGCGTTCTCTAAAGCAGTTCCCATAATGTTCTGCATCTCAATAACAACAACCGATTCAATGGAATGAATCTCGAGTAATGCGCTGACAGGAACGTGGTCAACAACGATTGAATCGATAGAGTCCATCACTTGGAACCAAGAACCTTCAGCTTCCCATCCATGACTTCTCAGGATTGCAACTAATTCGTCAATTTCATCTTGCCCAGGATGCCATGCATAATCCACGACAATTGCGACTGTCTTTCGGCCATCTGCTCCGATAATTGCAGTGGTCGAAACCGATTCTTCGCCAGCAATCACTTTCTCGAGACGGTCGTCTAACCCATCAAAATTCGAATCTGGGCCGTATGAAAACCACCAACCGTAATCCTCAGATGCATATCTATCGCCACGGAAAGGCATTCTATCTACGGATTCTTCTACGGTTTCATCCTCGTAAATGTGTGATGCAGAGGCGAAAGCAGACAGGTCTGCAATGAGAAAAACCGTTGCGAGAAGTAGTGCTTTCAAGCCTCTCATTGAACTCAACCCGCCCTACGGGCGAATTGCATAACACATGAACCTTGGGTGAATACGAGTCCCTACGGGACTCAAGGCCAACACACATGAGATGAATCAGATTCACATCTAATTCGCATACTTTTCAAGTACAATTTACCCTCACAAATAGGGCATTTGGCTCGCTCGGAAATTTCTTCCAGCCAGGCTTGACGTGTCTCTTTTTCATCACCTTCAGCAAGTAGGCGTTTGACTAAATCATCAACACCTTCGAATGGATTTTCTTCGGTTATTTCACCCAGTTCTATTTCTCCCTCCCATTCGATACCTTTCTTCAAAATTGGTAGAGTTGCATATGCAAAGATAAATCCGCCAAAATGAGCAATGTGAGCAACGTGGCTAGCTTGTGACAAACCATACACTTGCCAAGCCTTGTAAATTTCAAATCCAAAATAAAACAAAGCAATGAATTGTACAGGCCATTTTCTAATCAAAATCATCGGGAAATATACCTCGTCATCAGGCCATCCACAAAGATAAGCACCTAGGATGCCAAACGCTGCACCTGAAGCCCCTAATGCCGGAGAGTAGGAGCCCCCATTTGCTAGGGTCCAAGCGATTGAGCCGCCTAGTAATCCAATGAAATATGAAATCAGCCATTTACCTCGCCCTAAACGATCTTCAAGCGGTATGCCAACCAATGCAATAATCACGATATTTCCAAGAACATGAAGTGGGCTGTTCCAAGAGTGAACAAAACCGCTCGTAATCAAGGTATGAACATGGCCATCTTCAACCAATGCTGGAATCATTACAATTCGCAAATATAACTCACTTAATTCTGGTGTATCTAAAGTCCAACCCCATATTAGTTGCACGATATATCCGAAAAGAAGTGAGAGAGTCATCGCCATTGCGATGGATGCTTTATGGTACCAAGCCCAGACTAGGGGACCAAGAATCGCCGCTATCCAAAGTGCGAACAAGACCTCCTCCATGATAGGGCGGAAGAGGCGTCGGCTTGAAGGCAATGCGGTTCCTCGGTTGGTTTGATGGGCATCATCGAGTTATCCGGCATCACCGTCCTTCGAGGACGGAACAAGGTATTGGATAACTGGTCACTTTCGGTAGACAGCGGGGAAGTTGTCTGCCTTACAGGCGAGAATGGATGTGGAAAATCAACCGTGATTGAAGCCGCTGCAGGACTAATTCCTTTGGAAAAAGGGTCTTGCACAATTTCAAATCAATTAATTCGCGATTCTGAAGGGCGAAGAGGGCGTACAGACTTCGGACTTTGCTTACAAGATGATTGTGTGATGGGAGATGAATTGGTAGGTGAGAGAATACTTGACGCTGCTGGATACGATTTTGATGTCGCTGCGTTACTCAAAAACTGGGGACTTGATCACAGAATCCACGATAGAATCGCAATGCTTTCAGGAGGTCAAAGAAGGAGAGTTGCTCTACTTTGCGGATTGGTTCCGGCTATGATTTCATCTGAACCAGTGGCAATATTACTCGATGAAGCAGATAGCGGACTGGATGATGAATCTACACAGAGGCTTGCAACAACACTGCGTAATCTCGCTGCGGGGGGGCATGCAATACTGGTTGCAAGCCATGATTCACGTATCGTTTCTGCAGCGGATAGAATTATCAAATTCCCATTCGAAGAAGAAAGTTCTGAGGCACAATCAGGTAAATTCACTATTCTAACAAAGGGGGCGCAGAGAACTGCTAACATCGGACATCGCCTCAATTTGCGAACCCTTTCTGGGCTTGCAAACAACGGAATTGCTGGCCTACTTACTTTGGGTGCAATGTTAGCTTTACTCGACCCTACGCAATTGGAAGGTCGAACTCTAAGCGCATTTATTCTTGCGCCTGCACTTACTGCAGGCTTGTGTGGAAATCCTATTCACCGCTTGTCACTAGAAAACCGTGCATATGCTTGGTGGAATACGAAATCCGCAATTCCTCCTCACGCTTTGATGCATTCTCTAATCCTATGCGGAGTAATAACTACTCTAGCATCATCAATCACTGCAGACTTCGATTGGCAACTAATTATTGCAGGTGCAATTTTAGGCGCAGTTACCGAGGCAATTGTGGGGCTGTTAAGCCATACAACCTTGAGATTATCAAGACCAAACGCGGTAATGGTTAGGCTACTTACGCCAATTTTGCTATTGCCATGGGCAATTGTCGTTGACACTCTATCAGCATGAACATTGAAGTCGAGGGCCTTGTGGGCCTTAATCATGAACATCAAGGGGGAGGCAGTAACAATGCTCGGCTTCGCCGGTGCAGCCCTAACCCTGTGGCTAGGGATGATGTGGGCACCTTCGGTGTCGATTAATGCTTTCAAAGCACCAGAAGCACAACGGATTTTCTATTGGCATGTACCGAGTGCCTGGGCAGCTATGATCGCATTTGGTATGCTTTTCGTGGGTTCAATCTATTGGTTTTTCAAGCGGAGCGAATGGGCGTGGCAACTACATGTTGCAAGCAGTGAGGCTGGGCTGGTTACTGGCCTGATGTGCGTTTGGTCAGGATGCATTTGGGGGGCTGCAGAATGGGGAGTTCCTTGGGATTGGACTGATGTTCGGCTCAACACTTTCGCAATTCTTACTCTACTCTCACTATATTTGGTCCTTGGAAGACGCTCTCAACCTGATGGAGTTGAGACTCGAGATACTTTTTCTGCATTCGGCATGTACGGTTTCATACTCGTTCCAATAACTTACATTGCTACACGGTTATGGCAGATTAGACACCCTGGGCCAGTAGTGGCAACTTCAGAGGGTTCGCTCAACTCAGACATGAGCATAGTCCTATTCATCGGTGCGATTTCCTTCACCGTCCTTATCATTGGATATGTGATGGCGGGTATGAGGCTGACAAAATTGGAATTGCGCCTAGAGGAGTTGCAGCATCGATATGAGGAGAGGGTAAGATGAGTGATCAAACATACCTAACCGTAGCCTACCTTGGCATGATTGGTGCTCTTGCATTGTGGACTTGGACTGTGTTTGCTCGTTCAAAATCTCTACAGAAGAAAATCGATTCTTTAGAGAAGGCTTTAGCACATGATGAATCTGAGTAAACAAGAGGTGAGCAAATGGATCTTGGAGGAGAATTTTGTTTAGTCTGCGGAGCAGACCCCCCATTATTCACCGATAGGATGTGTGAGAAGTGTACTCGCGATAGAGTGACTTTGGTAAAAGTTCCAAAAAATGCACCTTGGACAAAATGTGCCCGTTGTGGAATAATTGATTTCCAAGGTAAGTGGAGTCATGTTGATGATGAAGATTTATGGCATGAATTGGTTCAGCGCAATGTTGAGTTTCACACCGGAATCGAAGACTTAGAACTTGGATTGATTGCCCAAGAAGTAGATGGTAGACACACGCTGATTCATCTTGAAATCGAAGGAGTAATCGATGACCTATTGTATACTGAAAAACATACTATGCGGGCAAGAATGTCCAATGGTGTTTGCTTGACTTGCACAAGGAGAGCAGGCAATTATTTTGAGGCGACAGTTCAACTTCGCTCAAGCGCACGCCGTCTCTCAGAAGCGGAATTTCAAACCCTACGGGCAACCCTCGATGATGTATTAGCAGATATGCCGGATGACCCGATGTTTTTCATCACAAAGGAGGGGCCTGTCACAGGTGGCTATGACGTTGTACTAGGGTCCAAATCTCTAGCAAGAACATGGGGCAGGCATCTCATTTCACAACACGGAGGACAAATCACGACTACTACATCTGTAGTTGGAAGAAAGGATGGTGTCGACCTTACTCGGCTTACTCTTCTTTATCGGAAGCCTGGATATGAATTAGGTGACGTGGTTCGCTGGAGAGGCGATATTTGGCGCCCTTCCACATGGACAGGAGAAGGTGCAATCCTTGAGAAAGTCGAGAGAAGAGAGCGTACTGGAGCAACCTGGAGAGACTTGGAAAATGCCAATGTCGTCGCCCGACTGCAGGAGTTTGTCTACATCGAACCGATTAGTGAGGATGCATCGGTTGCTGAATTCTTAGACCCAAATGATTGGAAAATGACCGCAGTACGATTGCCATTCGAACATGTATCTGGAAGGAAACTATTGTTGGCAAGAATTGATGGTGAATGGGTTTGCCTGCCAAGATTAGGGATGGACGGTGAGTGATGTGGAAGAAGGTCTGATTCGCCTTGCTGCCGCTCTTGACAATCAAGACATGATTGGGTTTACACGTTCATTTGTTAAAGACATCAAATTGGGCAGAGAATCGGTCAATAGAGAACTTCTTCCATGGCTGAATGAGATTGACAAGGGCTGGACTGGAGTCCTGTGCTTAGGCATGGGAGGGTCGGCTGCAGGTGGTGATTTCCTTTCGGTATTATGTGATGAAAATGGTGCTGTTCCAGTCAGATGTCATCGAGGATATGACCTACCTAATTGGTGGACACCAGATTGGTTGATTATTTCAACATCATATTCTGGAAACACGGAAGAAACTCTTTCTGCAACTCAACAAGCAATGAATCAAGGAGCCACTATCGTTGTAATTTCATGTGGTGGAGAACTTGCAGGGATGTGTGAATTATCAGATACCATGTTCTTGATTTCATGTCCTTCAGGACAGCCTCCACGCTCTGCTTTCGGACATATTTTCTCTCGCCAATTATCTCTACTTGTCGAAATTGGGATACTACAAACTGAGATTACCGAACAATCTCTACAACGACTGCAAGGTGCCGTTGAAGATAATGATATCATCTCACACCCAGAAGGGGATGTTGCAAGCCTTGCTCTCAACCTAATGCAAAACCCAATTGCAATACTGGGCCCGAGCGAATTGATGCCTGCAGTAAATCGATTCAAGAATCAACTGAACGAAAACTCAGCAAGATTCGCACGAACCGGAGAATTTCCCGAAATGAACCACAACGAAGTGGTCGCTTGGGGCGGAGTTGGTGATTACCAAGACCCAGGGTCAAAAGATCAGGCTCTAATCTTCCTTTCTTTGGACGGAATGCATCCTCGCGTAATTCAGAGAATGGATTGGTTCGTATCTAATTGCCCAACTGATTTGGCATGGAAAATTCATGGAGATGGTGAGACATTACTGGAGTCACTACTGCATCTCTGCATAATGATGGACTGGTTATCGATTGCTCTTGCTCTGCTTCATGGCAAAGACCCTTCAGCGATTGAGCCGATTATTTCTCTCAAAGAATTCTTGGCGCAAATCGATTAGTAAATTGGGCCGAGAACTATTCTTGGGTCAGGGTATTTTTGCAGTGCCCATTCTCTATCCTCTCTTGCAACAACTCCCGGCATATCGTTTTCAGTTGGCTCTTCCCAAGATAATTGAAAATGTAGATGAGGATTCCATCCTCCGTTTACACTCTTGTCTCCAACAGTTGCGATGATTTGGCCTTCTTCGACCTCCATTCCCAATTCAACCATCTGCAAAGACTCCAAAGACAGATGTCCGTATAACGCCCAAATTGATTTATCTTCAAATTCATGCTTGATGATTATTGTTGGTCCATATGAGCCGTCCTCATCATTGATGCCAAGCGAATGGACTACCCCCTTAGCAAACGCATGAACCGGTTCTCCGGCCGGAGTCCCAATATCGATTCCAACATGTAAATCTCGCTTACCCTCGAATAATTTCTGATTATACATCCCAGGTCTAATCTCGTCATATCTGCCAATTTGATAGGGGAAAGGACAGATAAAATCTGGATCTTCGCCTTTAGTGAAATCAAATACCCAATATTCATCGGGCAAGATAATGACTTCAGCCATAACAGTGCGGAAACGATTCTAATTCATCATCCTTCGCAAATAGGTTTGAAGGCTAGATGCTGGAGGCGGACTCATGTCTCTAGGTTTGGAAGTCGCTATCCTTCCAGGCTTAGCCATCGCACGCCGCATCGATGAAGAAGGCGATTGGAAAAGGCACTTGATGCTAAGTCCAGCCTTTGGATTGCTGGCTTGCCTAGGTCTTGCAGGCATGTGCTTCATTCTCGAATGGAGTCTAGATGCCCTTACCTTTCTATTGATTGCAACAAACATTGTAGCTCTTATTTCGATTAGAGTTGAATTGAGTCCTGAGCCCAAGGAAAATAAGATTGAGCGGAGTCCATGGTTTTGGATATTCACTACAATCGGTTGTTTCATTGCGATTACACCTCTTTCCTTCATGCGCCCGATGGGTGTAGATTGGATTGGTTTTGCGTCGCTTGCTGATTCAGTCTCAAGAACTGGTGGCTTCATTCTAAGCGACCCCTCGATAGGTGAATGGCTATACCCTCCAGCATTCCCTATGTTGGCGGCATGGCTAGGTGGGTCATCAGCACTGAGTGTGTTTTGGTTGGGTACTATGTGCTTCACTGCACTGCTACTAGGAATAGCTGCAGTTGGTGAAAAAATGGGTTGTGGTCATTGGACGATTATGGCGATGCTACTTGCTCCAGCATTATTTGCAAAAAATCTGGATTCCGGTTATCCCACCGTTGCCAGCCAACTTGGATTAATTGTAATCTTGATGATGTTTGGCCAGAAATTGAAGTGGGGATTGATTGCGATTACCGCACTAATTGTATCTATGATTCATCCTACTGGATTGATTTATCTCTCTACTTTAGTTTTAGCACATTTGATTATTGCTAAGCGTGGAGATTTCACATTCACTGACCGTGTCCAATCAACGATTCTTGTAGTATCTATCTTACTCGTCATTATCGCACTTGCACCTGCCTTTGATGGCAAAGCGGTATTCGCAGAATATGGCTGGCAAGGTGGAGCCCCGATGTTGATGTATGCCGGCCTACTAATTCCGCTTGGAATATGGGCAGCATGGACTATGCGAGATGATAATAATGCGATGGTTCTTGCATTATGGTTTGGATTGAATTGGATTTTATCTTCTATTCACCTCTTAGATGGTTTAAGTGGAATTGCATTTCTCTCGATGTTATCTTATGCATTGTACTCGATGAGCATGCACGCATTCCACATACCACTTGCAGCGCTGGTAGGAATGCGTCTTTCAAGAATTGAAGGGGGAGTCTCTTCTGATGGCGGCAGAGCGGTAATGATTGCAACCTTGCTACTATGTGGAATTGCTCATAGTGCCCTTTCTGAACTTTCACATCATGATGAATTACATGTAATATCAGACGGAGACGCAACTATATTCAACGCCCTTGAAAATCTGCCTGAAGGTTCTATTGTCTATACCGAAAATGAACACTGGGGTCACATATTTTCGGTTCCCGAACATATTGGAATAACTGCTGTTCCTACTCTTGGAATCCTCAAACAAGAATTCTCGATTCAAAATGCTGCTACTACAGCAATCATCAATGACGACATTACAAAGTTACAAGAGTTGGGAATTACTCACGCAATTGCATCACCTAAAGGAGTAATGATGCAATACATCCAAGCCTCCACCCACTGGGAAAAAATGTGGTCGAGTGGAGGTTCAACAATTTACACCCTTGAGGATGATATGATGGTTTCTCACTTCTTACCTGTTGAAGGAGAAAACATGCGACCAGATCCTTGGTCTAGTCTAAGAGAAAGAGACCCTTTCAACTTGGGCAATGAAAAATTGTACCTCACTGAAGGCACTCATGGATTCGCAGTCAACGAGAGTCAAGCATACGAAATTTGTATTATGACAGAATTTGTTGGAGATATCTCGGCATCTATCAACTCTAGGGAAATCAGTAGCTCAGGGTGGTACAATACCTGCACTTATGCTGGTAGTGGAGGCTTTGAAATCGAGATTACCAGCGATTCAGAGTTTTGGATTAACCCTCTAGGTGCATCGGGCAGAAGTGATGCATTATTCGATAAAACCGGCATTCGAGTTCATTGGATAGAAATCGTCTATCTTGCTTGACAATAGGCGAAAGACACTACAAGTACTGCCTTCTCGAAGACATGTGCCAAACCTATTCATCATGCTGCCAACTCTTGATGAAGAAGATGCTTTATCAGATATTCACTCTAGGATTCCGTTTGAAGAATTGAAGAGGAAGGGCTACACTTCTAGAGTCGTTGTGGTTGATGGTGGTTCAAAAGACAACACCCTACAAATCGCTGAAGAACTCGGTTGTGAAATTATCAAACAATGGGGAGAAGGTAAAGGTGCGGGAATACGTCAAGCTTTCAAGAAATTCACAGAATACGATGATGATGAACTAGTTATGTTGGATTGCGATGGAACATATCATCCTGAAGAGATTACTAGCCTAATTTCTTCCATTCCAAAATCAGGTATTGCAATTGGAGACAGATTGCATGGAAATCTAGAATCTGATGCGATGACCAGTACAAATTGGATAGGAAATCAACTCTTAACTTGGTTTGCAGTAGCGCTTCATGGTAAACCGATTAACGATTTGTGCTCAGGATTTTGGGCATTCTCTAAAGATGCAATCAATAGTTTGCGGCTCAACAGTATGCGCTTCGAGATTGAGGCAGAAATGTACACCTCATGTGCTTATCAGAATATTCCAATTCGCCATGTTCCAATAACATATTCGAAAAGAGTTGGCGAGGCTAAACTTGGAAGCATCAAAGATGGAACATCAATTGCAAGGAAACTCATCATAAGGAGAATCTTCCCCACACCACACGAGGAGAAATGACGAGCCAGTACAATGTGGCCATTCTCGGAGCCAGTGGCTTAGTAGGGCAACGGCTTCAAGAATTGCTTTTTGACCATCCTTTCTTCGATGTAGTCGCAATCGCTGGCTCACCTAATTCAGTTGGATTAATGCACGAAGAAATCGAATGGAGATTAGATACTCCTCGCCCTCACTATGACATTCTAATTTGCTCGATGAGCGACATCCCTGATATTGATATTGCATTCTCAGCATTGCCAAATAATGTGGCTGAAGTGGTAGAACCATCCTTGGTCGCAAGAGGAATCCATGTTTTTTCTAACGCAAGCACATTCAGAAGAATTGCGGGTATTCCATTGGTAATTCCTGAAATCAATCCTGAAGATATGCAAACCTATGACGGGCATGCCTGCGCAACAAATTGTACTGTAGTACCCGTGGTAACTCCAATCATTGGACTAAAATCACTGGGAATTGTATCCATTACAATTCACACTCGACAAGCCCTTTCTGGTGCTGGATGGCGCCTATTGTTCGATGAAGATGCCCTAGCGGGAAATGTAAATCCTCTAATTCCTGGAGAAGAAGAAAAACTGATTGCTGAATTGAAGTATCTCCTAGGATTAGAGATTCCAGTAATAGCATCGTGCAACCGAGTTCCTCACAAAGACGGACACTTCGTATCCTGTGGAGTCGAAGTAAGTCAAAAGACTACGGTTGAAGAAGTTCAAGCATTGATGAATATACCAACACTCAATCTTCCTTCTTCCCCTAAAGAAGTAAACAACATAATCGAAGATAAGCCGAATAGAGAAGAACACCTATGGGTGGGCGACGGTATGACAACTACGGTTGGAAATATTCACGTTGATGGCAACATAATTCGTTTCGATGCTCTCTCGCATAATACTGTGCGGGGTGCTGCCGGTGGAGTGATTATATTGGCAGAATATGCAATCCAAGAATCCTACATCACCAAATAGTCAACCTATACTCGCTGGCTCGGTGGTCGCATGGGTGTCACGGCAATGATTCCGAATATGACCTTTCAACAATTGAAGGATGAAGCCAATTCTCGTTGGCAGGAAATCTGGGATAGTGGCGCTGCTAGACTAGAAATTTTGCTTCTTTGTCCTCGTAAAGAAAGAAAATTGTTGGAACTTCATGGAGATATGATCGACCACGGACAACCAGTAATGGGAATTTTTCACCGACCAAGAGCTGAAGCCGAACTCATCAGTGAACAAGACTTCGATCCACGTGCAGCATCATTCCAATTCGTAAATATCGCAAATGCAGATATGGGTCCATGGATGCAACAATTGGTAACTCAAGAAGGATGGTTACGCAGCACGATTGAGATTGCACCTATCCCTTTCACTATCGACATTCCTAATCAGAGACCTTTCGAGAATCGAACAATTCTGTGCTTTAGGCATCCAAGTCTACCTGTTTTGAATAAGTATTTCCTGCCATATCCAATTCATGCATTAGTCGGTAAAGCCTTTGTTTCTCTTCCACGCCGACAAGCAGCAGAACTTGCAAAACAACAAGCCGAAATCTTAGGGGTCGGACTCGCTAAACCTGAACCTGAAATTGTCGAAGTCCCAGTGGTGGAACCCACTCCTGAAATTAAAGAAGTGCCACTTGATGTCGAAGAGGCCTTCCTCTCAGAAATGATTCCTGAAGGAGTTGAACAAGTTGCATTACCAACAAATGAAGAATCCGAACAAGTCGCACTTCCCGGTAATGAACCGCAAGAAAAGATTGCTCCTGCGACTAGTGATGAAAGCATTCCTCTTCCAACCGGTGTCCCTGAAGTTGATGACACTCCAGCCATCGAGAGAGAATTCCGTGCTCTGATTCAAGAATTATTGGATACGGGAGTTGACCCATCCGAAATGATGACCGATCCTCGTCTAGAGGAGATTACCGAAAGAGCACTGGCGCAGAACTTCGAAACTTGGCCAGTATTCATGCAAATGGTAAGTTGAATGCGAGGGTTCAAGGACGAGTTAGGAGTGGGATAAGCATGGCATTCTGTACTAACTGCGGACAAATGCAAAACGATGGAACAAGGTTCTGCAGATTTTGTGGGGGCCAACTACCTAATGAACAACTAGTTGCTAGATTGCGAATGGAAGCTGAATCAATTCGATACCAGATACAACAAATGCAGGCCCAACAGATGCAGCGCACGAATTACGGCCAGCAACAAAATCAGCAACGTTGGTGATTGAAGTGAAACTTCGCCACTTGGCGATTTCTCTATCCAAACTTCCTGCTCATCCATGCAATAGCGTGGAATTAGAACAATATCAGACCGAAGGTGACCTCGCCGCAATGTGGTTGTCTCAAATCGATGCACACGATGGACTAGAAGGCAAAACCGTTCTCGATTTAGGTGCTGGAAATGGCATCCTTGGACATGGTGCACAATTGCTCGGGGCTGATGTGACCTTCGTTGAATGCGATGAAGAAGCTGCTGAATTGTGTAAAGAACTCGGTAACACAATCATTGGCAGGGTCGGTGAAATGGACTTGCCTGAAGTTGACATCGTGATTTGCAATCCACCGTGGGGAGTTCAAATCCATGGTGCAGACAAAGTGTTTATTGAAGCAGCATTACAATGCGCACCGGTTGCCCATATGATGCACAGTGCCGCTGCTAAACACTTGCCAGAAGGAGAAATTATTCTTGAAGGGGAGTTCAGAATGCCAGCAACTTATCAGCACCATTCCTCAAGAATGGGTGGAACTGCCATCAAATGTTGGCGTTTTACTCGATGAGAGGGGTTCAAAAGTAAACAGCCCCCGCCCCAAACATCCCCTTCCCGTCACCCTTAGGGTGACCCCCAAAATATGAGCGTGAAATTATGACGAGTATCGTCACCCCCGGAACTGTAGTAGGATCTGCAGATAAGAACAGCCCAGGAGAGGGCACAGCAGAAGAAAATGGTAACCTAATCGCTTTACTGACTGGTGTTATCGTAGAAAACGATGGCGTTGTTAGCGTCCAAACACACAATACGATGTTACGTGTTGAGGTTGGAGATACAATCATCGGACGGGTTGTGAAACTGAACGAAAAATCGGGCGAAATCCAAATCATCTGCGTCGAAGGAAAACCTAACCGCTCGATTATGGCCGACCAAGAATACGCTCAATTCCATGTCACAAAAATCTGTGACAGATTCCTTCACAATACTGCGGACGGACTACGCCGCAGAGACATTGTGCGTGCCAAGGTAACTGAGGCTGCCAATGTAATCCGTATAGACATGCGTGAAGATGAAAACTGTGGAGTCTTGTGGGCTCTATGTCCTCCATGTGGAGATACTTTCGATGCCGAATTGAATGGTGACTGGAATGTTGTTTGCCGAACTTGTGGCAACCAAGCATTCCGTGCTTTGGCTGATGATTTTGGAGGTGAGGCTGGCAAAGCTGCACTGAATGGCTCAGGCAAGAGATGGAGTGGAGAAGCGGAAGCACAGTTCGCAAAGGGAAGCGCAGGACGTGCTACATTCATTGCAGAAGATATTCGTGAAGATGGCCGAGAGCGAACCTACTTCAGATTCGAAGGAGAGGGTGGACAAGGTGGCCGTGGCCGCAGACAAAGAGCAGCCCCTGGCTGCAGATTATTCATTGGTGGACTTTCTCGAGACGCAGAAGAGAATGATGTTCGTGGAATGTTTGCTACCCATGGTAAAATAACTGATTTCGCATTGATGCGTGATGATGCTGGAAACCTGCGTGGTTTCGGTTTCATTACATTCGAATCTAAGGATATGGCTGATGCAGCAATCGCGGCAATAGATGGACAGAAAATCAAGGGCCGCAGAGTCGGTGTTAGAGATGCTGACGCTCCGAAGGAAGGCAAGCCAAAGCGCAGCAGACCTCAGGGTGCAAGATTGTATGTTGGAAATCTACCTTTCAAGGCAAGTGAAGATGACTTGTCTGCTCTATTCAAGGACCACTGTGATACAGTTCATGTTCAGTGGGCAACCGATAGATCTGGTCGCAAGAAGGCTTTCGCTTTCGTAACTATTCAGCCAGAATCTAAGGGCGAAGAAGTGGTGAGTAAACTCAACGGATACGAGTTGATGGGACGCAATATCAAAGTCGATATCTCAAAACCTCAAGACCGAAGCAAGAGAGGCAATTCCGGTGGTAAATCCGGTGGCAACTCCGGTGGCAAAACAGCACGAGAGTTACGTGCTTTAGCCGAAGAGGAAGCGGACGCCAAGAAGAAGCGACGTCGACCAAAGAAGGATTGAGGTGATGCAATGAGCGAGTCGGAGGATGCCTCCTGGCTCATCATTGATGGTTACGAGGACGAGCCTGCCGCTTTCGGTGTCCCCCCATATGTTGGATTTCATATCAGATACATTTGCGGAGTTCTAGAACATCAAGGAATCCCATACCAATACTGTCCAATTGATTCCTATCGAATCAATCCGCCTTCACTCGAGAACCGGCTTGGTGTAGTAGTGTTGGCTGGGGCTATTGTTCCAGGTAAATATCTCAGAGGAACCCCGATTTCTCTGCGTGAAACAAGAGAAATTATCTCAAACACACCGGGTAATACACCGATATTGTGCGGTGGATGGGCAATCAGAGGATGGAGACATCAGGGTTGGAGTCCTCTGCGTCACAACCTGTTCTTGGCTTTGCAAGATACAGATGCTACTCTGGCGTATTATCTGTCGAACAATGAATGGAAACATCATCGAAGAACTGCGGAGCAATGGACTTCTTGGGCCCATGCTGGAGCTCGCTCAAAAGCGGTGACTCAAAACCCCGATTTACAAGGGCCATTGACATACGAAGTAGAAGTCTACCAAGGATGTGTTCGCTACAAAAGAGGATGCAAATTCTGTATTGAACCAAAGAAAGGAGTCCCGATTTGGCGTAGTCCAGAGGACATCATTGAGGAGGTCTCCATCGCTCACGACATGGGCGTCAAACATGTTCGCCTCGGTGGCATGACCGATACATACACCTACATGGCAGAAGGAGTCGTCGAGATGGAATATCCTCGGCCAAATCCTGAACCGATTGCTAAATTATTGCATGGCTTGAGGGAGGATGAACGGTTAGGAATCCTGCACACTGACAATGGAAATCCATCAATTATTGCAGAAAACCTAGAAGAGTCAGAAGAAATAACAAAGACATTGGTTGAGACTCTATCCGATGGCGCAGTCCTCTCTTTCGGCCTTGAATCAGCCGACCCAGAAGTGCATGAAGCAAATTGGTTGAATTGTGACGGAGCGCAACTGAAATCAGCAATTGCACTCATCAACAAACATGGTAGAGTCCGTGGAAAGCGAGGCCTTCCTAAACTACTGCCGGGACTGAATTTCATTGCTGGTCTAAACGGTGAGACAAGCAGTACCTATGACTTCAATCTCAAACTCCTCAATGAACTGAAGAGTGAAGGGCATATGATCCGAAGAGTCAACATTCGCCAAGTAGAAGGTGAAGGTTTCCAAGAAATTGTCGATAGTGATTTCCAATCTTTCAAGACCACTGTGCGAGAAGAGTTTGATGGGCCTCTTCTCGAAGAAATGCTTCCGGTTGGCACGATTCTGAACGATGTTTGGTGGGAAGCACATGAAGGGCGAACTCGCTTGCCAAGGCATCTAGAGCCCGAGGCTCGCTCGCCTGATGTTCATGGCAAAGCAGGAATTACATTTGGCCGCCAAATCGGCGCATATCCGATTTTGGTGGGTATGAATTATCTCGCCCCATTGGAGTCATACAGTAACATCATGGTTACTGGACACGGAGCTCGTTCAATTACCGGAGTTGAAACTGGGCTTGATTGGCACAAGATATCCGAAAAGCAACTTGCTGCGATTCCAGGTATTTCTGCTAAAGGCGCTTGGAGCCTAATCGGTACAAGAGCAAAGGCAATTGCCAAAAATCGCGACTTGGAAAATATCGAGCAGTGGTTCGATTCAGCGGGAATTATATTCCCTGAGATAGTTGATATTTCTCGCATCCTAAACTGAGAATATGGAGTATCTGTCGTCGAAATTGAATTATCCCATGAAGAATGTGCGTCACTCATGGCACAGGAATCACTAGCACCTGTTGCCGCAATCACTAACTTGATTTTGGGGATAATTACAATCATGATGTCTAATCGTGGTGACACAAAAAATTCACACAAGAGGTTCTCTGCTTTACTGATTGGTTGGACCTTCATTTTCTTAGCGATTTACCATACTGTCGAATCTCTTCTTGACCAATATTATTTCACGGTATATCCAACAGGAATCGATTTAGGTTTGTACTCATATCAAGGAATTGTAGGAGCAGATACGCTCGCTCTAACGCTAATTGGTACCGATACTGCATTGAACATACTAATGCTAGTAATGGCATTACATATTCCGAAGGATTTGGGTAGCGGGAAATTATGGAATGCAGCGGTTATTTCGACTATTGCAATCTACTGTATTGTGGTCCCTCCAATGATTTTCATTGGCGGATTCAAACTGATGGCCCTTCAAGCATTTATTTGGGTCGTTGTTGGAGGGCTATGGATTCACACATACATCAGAGGAATTGTCCTCGAGTACCATACAGGGGATGAAAAATATCGTTCTTTATCCAAAGCAAGTGCAATTTTGTTAGTAATATGGATCGGTTGGCAAATGGTATGGTGGCTATCAGCTTTCACCTTAATGAACAATGAATGGTTCGTGAGCGTACTTAGCAATCAGGCAGATAATCCGCCGGTTTGGTGGTTGATTTCAGTTAACTTTGGATGGTCTATTGGGGCCATTGCAATCACTGTTCTTTTCATTGGAGAGGCATTCCGTTCGATAAAGAAAGGGATGTCTGCTGAATCTTGGGTAATCTTCGCAATATTCTTCCTCGGATTCTTAAATTGGATTCAGGATTATCTATTGTTGGATGCATACTATAGTTGCCTTGAAGGTAAATGTGACCAGTCTAGTGAAATATTTGAATTAATCAATTACCTAACCTCTGGTGTCTTAATCTATCTAATCAAACCACTATTCTTGGTATACCTAATGGTTCAATTCAAGATTATTGATACCTCTTCAGAACAGAACAGAAACCTGATGAGGGTCATGATTCTGCTTATTCTACTAATTATCTCTTCGAGTATAATTGAATTAATTCAATCGCTAATCCCAATTCCGCAAATGGTTTCAGGTACTATTTTGGCCATTGGTGTCGTATTCTTCATCGGGTGGGAAGAAAAGATTACATCGAAATTTTTAGGTGGGGCAAACGAAGACGATATACAATCAATAACAGGTGATGGTTTTGAAGATTCAATGCTGAAGAATACTTCTATGCTGCTTAGTTTCATTGTGATATATGTTATAGTAATCGCGATTATTTTCGCAAATGCGGGGGTGTAATGAATGACAAATGATTCCAATTTTGAATTTGATGGATTCAAAGAAATTTTTGACTATTCTACTGCCAATAAAATATCCGCAATAGCAATCTCTTCTCTGTTATTACTCCTTGTCATCAACGCAGTAGATGTAATGGAAAACAACGATGGAGTAAGGGGAGTTTTGGATGGCAATACTAACTGGCAAATCGTATTTAATGAAACGATCATCACTCAGACCGATTCTGTCGTAGTCGCAGATGGCGATTCAGAAATTAGAACATTCACTATTGACGAATCTCTTCTTGACGAAGGGTATCGAGTTGGAAGTTTCAGGATGACAATAACATATGGAGAGACATCCGGTATTCCAGGAGACCCCCCAGATTCTGTTTACGCTACAGTACTACAAACCGATATGGATGCTCAATGGAGTGATGGCAATAATACTCTATCAGGTTCTTCCAATGATGCATCGCAAATCGACCTATCATTGATGGCATATCCAAACTACGACGGACAGACAGTAAATACTTCAGGTTACAATGAGATTCAAGTCTTGGAAGATTGGGAGTTGAATGGCTATGGCCTTGGAGAAATTCAAGTAGAGATAAGCGTTGAAACTCAATCACTACCATTTACTACTGACAACGAAGAAGAGGTTACAATCACTTTGGAGATAATCACTTTCAAGGCAACTGCGCAGCAATAATTCTGGTCACTCGCCAACCCAAGCATAGGTTCGCATTCCTTCTTCGACACCTTCGTCTCCAACTTCAACAAGTGCGAATTCGCCCTTAGGAGATACGATTGATTCCTTTGCCAATCCCTTGTGAAGCGCCTCATAGGTCACACGGTCGATTGCTATTCTACCCTCAAGTCTCTCGAATAGGTTCCAGCGGCTAGCAATTTCTCTCCAAGTAGGTTGGACTTCAGCCTCGAACACCTTTGCCTTTGCACCTGAACCATATCCACACAGCCCAAAGGTAACATTGTCAAGGTTGGCATTCTCATCATAATCTGCTTCAAAGGTGGACATCAATGCAAGGAAAATTGATCCAGTATACTGGTTTCCAATCAATGAAGAGGCTCTCTGTCCTTTCTCAATTCTATCCTCAACGAATTGCTTGAATGATTCTGTCTTGGAGACTGCACGTCGATATCCGTCCATATCCTTCTCCCAATCTTCGATAGTTTCGTAGTCGCTTTCTTCTGGCATACTACCTATCACCGCTTCAACATCTTTCCATGAATCGAGATGTTGCCGGTCGTGACGGAATACATCAGGGAACATTCGCTTTGCTTGGAATGCATATGGTAAATGCATGATTATTCGGGCCCATTGCTCGGTCAAGATGATATCCAAATCTGGGTCGAACCGGCCTTGAGCGATTGCCTTCTGACTGAAATGCGTGAATGCTTGCTTTACCGCTTCTCTGTAACAACGGTTGGAGAACTGCCCATCGAAAACAGGTTCATCGCGGTGAACTTTTACATTCTCTTCACCATGTGCGAAAATGCCTAAGCGCCTAACGGTTGATTCTGGGAGATGTTTAATCATCGCTTCAGCCATTCCATCTCTAATAGTTGCACCAGCTTCTGCTGCAAGTTGCAATACGTGGTTGATTACACTTTGAATTGAGACTTCTCTTCTTGG
>CAZEXE010000027.1:0-19257 GCA_964516645.1 uncultured Candidatus Poseidoniales archaeon | reverse complement strand
GGAATCATTTCTCTCATGATAAATCCTCCAATCTTAGTCTAGCAGCAATACCAAGCGATTTCAACTCCTCAAGCAACAATTTGAAAGCATACGACATAGACACAGGATATATGGAAGTATTATCTCCCATTGGAGAAGTCAAAACACCTCTACGATCTAAGTATCCTATATGTCCTGTTTTACTATCAACGTATTGGACAGTCTTATCACTTTCATCTAGCAATCGGTCTTTGATAACCATCGAAGCACCGTGAGCAATCAGACAATCACGTTCCATCTCTCCAAACCTTAGACCACCTTGTCGTGCACGACCTTCGGTTGGTTGACGGGTTAGAATCTGAACACGACCACGGCTACGAGCGTGAATCTTTCCAGATACCATGTGGTGAAGTTTCTGATAGTAGATACAACCTACGAAGATATCTACAGGGTATGTTTCTCCAGTCTCTCCGTTAATCATGACTTCTCTACCGGTGTGATCATAACCATTCCTTACAAGGCTGTCACGAAGACTGCCTTCCTTTTCTCCACGGAAAGCAGTACCATCGATTCTGCGCCCTTCTAGGGAACCGACCTTGCCACCAATCATCTCTAGAACGTGTGCTACGGTCATTCGAGATGGAATCGCGTGGGGGTTGATAATTAGGTCAGGAATAATACCGTCACGTGTGAATGGCATATCTTCTGCATCGACTAGACGGCCGATAACTCCCTTCTGTCCGTGTCTTGAAGCAAATTTGTCACCAACTTCAGGAACTTTGTGTGAACGAACCATACAGCGTACAAGACGCCCGGAATCAAGTGACTCTGTGACATATACATTGTCGACCCAGCCTTTCTCACCGTGGCGAATAGGCATAGAAGATTCACGGCGCTCTTGAGCTTGTAAGAATGCACCGGCTCCAGTTTCTTCCAAGAATCGTGGAGGACTGGTCTTACCGACTAATACATCTCCACCCTCTAGATACTTCTCAGGGTGAGGTAGTCCGTCTGCTTCCAAGTGGTCGTATGCACCAACTGGCTTCAATCCCTTGACTTCCTCTAATCCAGTACCTGGAATCTCGATTTCTTCAACTTGGCCACCAGGGAAACGGCGACGCTCTGCGTTGTATGTTCGATTGAATGTAGAGCGACCAAGTGCACGTTGTACACTTGATCTGTTCATAATTACAGCGTCCTGCATATTGTAACCATGCAGGCTCATAACTGCCACGATGAAGTTCTGACCACCGGGCCTGCTATCGAAATTTGTTGTGTCCATAGCTTGGGTGTGTGTAATTGAGCGCTGTGGATAATGCAAAATGTGTAATCTTGTGTCTGGTCGCAATCTGTAATTGGAACTCGGAAGACCCAACGATTGCTTGACCATTGCTGTACCACCAGTAACACGAGGGGTAGAATTGTGCTCAGGGTATGGAATCAATGAAGCACAAACTCCCAACACAAGTTGCGGGTCGATTTCACAGTGTGTGTGTTCTGAGGTGTATAGAAGTGGAACCTTGAATACTGCATCTGCCTTTTCTCCATTAGGCAAAGCAATTCTTGCCTGCAAGTTTGCTTCTACTGAAGCAGGTTCACCTAGATTCAACCAAGTGACATTAGAATGGCTCAATGGTCTACCAGCATATTTGTTTCCTTCAGGTACAACTTCAGGAAGTACGAATGGACGAGGTGCGATATAGAGATCTTCTTCCTCTTCTGCATCTACCCATTCTACTACACCTTCATTGACTAAATCCTTGAATGTCAATTCACCAGAAGAAACCATCTCAAGGTGCTTCTGAGTTAGCCTTGGTGACCCATCATATAGAATTAATACTGGTCTTAGAATACGTCCCTTATCAGTGTTGATAAAGATGTCTTTGTTGACATTATCGTACCTGATTGAAACTTCAGGCCTAATCGCTCCACGACGTCGAGCGTTCTTGAATTGTGTAACCAAATTCTTTCCACGCTTGTGGACACCATAGATGTCACCATTAACGTGAATTCTGTCACCATCAGTCCAATCATCTGGCTGGAAAACATCCATCTCGTCTAGACGAGAGCGGATTTCTTCTTCTGGAATTGCTTCAGAGATATCGATCATCTGTGCTGCATTCTTCACCAGACCACAATTCTGACCTTCAGGTGTTTCGTTAGGACATAAACGGCCCCACTGAGTAGGATGCAGGTCACGAGCTTCGAAGTGCGGTTGACTTCTTACAAGTGGACTAGTTACACGACGCATGTGTGAAAGTGCAGATAGGAAAGTTGTGCGGTCAAGTAGTTGACTTACACCAGAACGTCCACCAACCCAGTTTCCTGTTGCCAATGCGTGCATGATTTTGCTAGTTAGAACATCTGGTCTTAGACAGGATGTGATTTTCAGTTCGCGCTTTCTGTTGTGGTGGCGCTCTAACTGATACTTCAAGTCACGAGCAAGTTGTCCCATTGAGACACGGAACAAATCTTCAACCAAGTCACCTGCTAAGCGAACTCGCTTGTTCGCATAGTGGTCCTTGTCGTTTGGTTTTCGACTTGTGATAGCCATTTCTAGAACTTGACGAACGATTCTTCCAAGGAAAATCGCCTTCTTCTTTCTGTCTTCGACTTGGTCTCCCAAGTGAGGAAGTAGTTCACGATCTAATAGTTGGTTGACTCTAGCCTCACGATATTCTTTCTGCTGTCCAGCAGCGAATTTCTTCTCAAGCCAGCCGTGTGCTTCGTCCATCGAATCCACAGCGTATTCTTCATTGTCCTTTACTTCGTTAATGTTTGCAACGATGAACTTGAAGGTCTCAGTTGGTCCAGCAATTGCCTGGAATAATTCTTGGTCGTTCTCGATTCCAAGAGCACGCATTAGCAATACTACTGGAATAGCAGTTGTTCCTGCAGTGCTGATTTTGACCATCAGCATTCCATCACGGCGTTTCTCGACGGTAAGAGGCTTTCTCATTCCATCTCTCTGCGAGAAAATCTTTGCAACTTCGGTTTTCTTTGCATAACGCTTGTTGATTTCAACAGTTACACGGTTAGGAGCTAGGTCTTCCATCGAAATTAGAACTCTTTCAGTACCATTGATGATAAAATAACCACCAGGATCTAGTGGATCTTCGCCCTTTTGGCGAAGGCGTTCTTCCCACATCTTTCTGTCTTCATCAGAAGTAGTAGGATGTAGTACACGGTCTCCTGCGATATGGTTTGCGTGTAGGTTACACCTTCGACTGCGGACCATGATAGGCATGTTTCCAACTTGTACGCCCTTTTCAGGTTGGGTTGGAACGCCATTTCGGTAAATGGTAAAGTCCATTCTAACGGGTGACATGTAAGTCAATTTACGTAGACGGCACTCCATCGGTATAGAAGGATGGTCACTACCGTCTGCTTCACGAATTGTTGGTTCGCCAAGTTGGATGTTCTTGACTCGAATAATAATGTCTTGGTCGATTACGTCCAGTTTGATTAGACCGCCTTTGTCATCTTCAACCTCTTCATCAGTACCTACTCTGATACTACGAACAATCTTCTCCATGCGGGATAGAGAATTGTCTCCAGAAGGAATACAATCATCGTAAGATGCCAACTGGTGATTTACTAGGCTACGTTCTCGGAAAAATGATTCAATTATTTCTTTCATAATACCACCTCAGACTCAACTGCCCTCCACAATTAATCTGTAAGCAACAGAAACACCGGCGGATGGTGACTGCCTTACAACTTTCAACACACGGTCTGCCAACCAGCCTGCTGGCAGAGGAACATGCTCCTCATCTTCTCCAGATTCAGCCTCATGTTGTCTTTCAGTAGTTTCCTTGATTACTTGAACTACTGGGTCTGTGATTAATATCTTAGGAAGAAGTTCCTTAGCTAGTCTTAACTCGCCAGTATCTTCATCCGTAGCCAATAGGTCCCATGGCTTTAGTTCCTCTTCTTCGTCCTCTACCGAGACTAATTCTTGATGAGGAACAAGAACGTGATTCAGAACATTAAATTTAGTTCCTGCCAAATCCATGTCATCGTCATCGAGTGCTTTTCTAGAAATGGTGATTTTTCGGCTTCTTCGCTTCTGTCTGCGCTGACCAAGTTCAGCAAGCGCATTCATCGCGCCAGTGAAGATTTCATCGTCCTTAGAAACGCCAAGAACTGAAGCGATTTCATCTGCTGGCATTGCCTTGATGTCAGTCATGTTGCGATCTGTCGCAAGTTTGTGAGCATATTCCTCTGCAATTCCCATTTCCATTAATCGCTTCTTAGTTGCCGACTTTACTACCAAAACACACACCCGCCTCGCCCAATATACATCGGTCCTGTTCTTGTCAGGCGGGCCTGACGGGGTTCGAACCCGCGACCGTCCGGTTAAAAGCCGGACGCTCTACCTGACTAAGCTACAGGCCCAAATGTATGTCTTGGGCTTCTTGGCCGACCTGTATAGGGTTCTTAAATCCTTCGCCAGCAAAAAGGCTACGCTGAACGCACGACGGAAAGCATTTGACGAGTGTCTCGTCGGTGATAGTCCTTTTTCGCCAAGAGGCATAAAGGCTTCGGCATATTGGCATGTTTGAACCGCATGAGTGAATTTGGCCTATTCAATCCCGATGATGCTAACTCTGAAGTGGAACGGCTAAAAAGGCCATCCAGTACAGTGGTTTGGTCACCAATAATCGGCTCTGATTTTGAATTGATTATCCCTCAAACTGTCTATCCGCCTAGAGAAGATACGGATTTGATGGGAAAAAGATTGATTTCGTTTGGGCCAGGAAGAGGTAGAAGGTTACTGGAAATTGGTTGTGGCTCTGGAGCACTTTGTGTTCTAGCTTCCTCGCTGGGGTGGAAGGTTAGCGGATGCGATGTTAACCCATATGCTGTTGCCGCAACAATTGGCAATCTTGAGAATAATCAGCAAGATGGATTTGTCAAGGAAGGAGGAATTGGGCCAGACAAATTTCCGTTCGAGGGAAATTATGATCTGATAATATGGAATTTACCCTATATTCCTTTGTCGGAAGTAACCTCAGTTCTTGGCCCAATGGAAGAGGCTGCACTAATAGACACCGATGCTGATGGTCTTGCCCAGAGAATGATTAGATGCATCACAAGTAATCAATTGCTTGCTACAAATGGAAGAATACTAATTCTTGGTAGAGAAAATTCAATTCGCGAAAAAGGAAATTTTGCCATGCGAAAATGGGATGTTTTGGAGTTTGGTGATGAAGAAAAACTAGTTCTTTATTGCTTGTGGAGACCATTTGAAAATGCAACTAAAAAGTATGTCGAAAGCACTGGTTCAACCAATGATGATTTGATGAATTTGACAGGAATAGGAACTCATATTTCAACATCCTGGCAACATTCTGGAAAAGGACGTAGAAATAGAACATGGGCCTCTATAGAAGGTTGCTATGCAGGCTCATGGATTGTAGCAGAAAGCGACGATATCAACCCTGGATTATTGCAACTTTCGGGCGGGATTGCAGTACTAAATTCAATCGATGACAAACGACTAAAACTAAAATGGCCAAATGACATACTTATTGAAGGTAGAAAACTATGTGGAATATTAGTAGAAGGTAAGACCACAAATAACCAAACTAAAGCTGTTCTTGGAATCGGCATCAACCTGAAAAACGGCACAAATCCTGGTGAACTTGAAATCGCTTCTCTAGATGAAATAATGGAATTATCTCACGAGGAAATTGATTCAAGGTTAAATCGTGAATTGTCAGCACTGTTGGAAGAAGGCATAGACTTGCCCCCAATCGATTATGAAATGATTCAAAATAAGGTCACTTCGCACATGAAATTGTTTGGCAAACCAATTCATTGTGGAACTGTTTACAACTCATTCAAATTGAATGAAAGGGGAGAGTTACTTCTAGGTGAAAAAATAATCGATGATGGTGAAGATATAGATTGGATCTAATCTTCAAGAAGGGCTTCCAATGGCTCCTCTTCCACTTCTACTTCCTCTTCAACTGACATACGCTTCAGGATTCCAAAGCCAAGAATCAATGCTCCAACTGGGTAGAGCCCGAAATCTATCAAAATTCCTCGACTTACAGAATATTCGATAGATGACTCTTCGATTCCTTGAATCTGAAATGTATGAACTCCGGATGATTTTGCAGTGAACTCCCAGTTATCGTCAATATTTTCTCCGAAATCCGAATCGCCTGTGGGCAAAATAACCGTTGGCCTAACTTGTCCTTCAAGTACTTCTAAGGAAAATTCATTGCCCTCTGACAAATCATACTTAATCTCAAACGTGTCACATTGCATTTCATCACATGCTATTGTCGTTGGAGTTGACCAAGCTTGCAGAACAAACATGGTAAGCAAGATGGTTGCGCCTATGAGAATCATCACATCCTCGCTCTTGACAGGTGGCGCTGCCCCTCCTCCTCCCATATTACAGCGGGGGGAGAATTAGCACTTCAACGCTTTCTTGGCTTACGAGTGAAATTCATCCTCTCGCGAACCAGCCTGATTTTGCCACTTGAAGTAACGCTAACAACTCTTCCTTCAGCAAATGATTCTCTCACAGATTCGAAATCTTCTAGGCGAACAACTACTATGCAATTTCCATTTTCAAAATCATATAATTTCACAGGAAAGGAGGACAGATATTTCTCCAAATCACCCTTAGAATCAAAGCCTTCACAAGTACAGCCAATCCAACGACGCTTGCCCCGCAACGCCTTTGTCAATTTCTTGGCCATGACTAATCCTCAAGGGCATTTGTCTTAACATAATGCCATCACTCGCCAGTATAAGGCGGGCTTATGAGCGAGGAATCTGATGAGGAAATTGAACGGGTAGGAATTTTCCAATTGATTCAAAATATGTTGTCCCCAAGGACTCTACCTCATATCATAATGATTGCACTAATTTCTTCGTTATTGTTGTTCTTAGTCGATTCGCAAGAAGTGTTTGTGGCGATGGCATTCCTCTCTCTATCTATTTCTTACATCATTATCGCTACTCTTTCAAACAATAGTTTGATTCAGAATCTAACCAAGTTGCCTGAAGAAAAAGGTGATGCTACATGGTTAGTTCGCTTTTTGTTTAGCTTTAGAATAACAATTGTACCTATTCTGCTGGCTGCGATCATAGTTGGACTGTTTTGGAGTTTCACTGGTGGCAAGGAAAATGTATGGATTGCACCAATGATGGCATCTCTATTCATCGTATGGTCAATTGCCCAAGCCGCATCATTTAGAACCGGAATTGTTGAATGGCTAGCAAACGGTCTGGGAGATGCTAAATTACACACATATCAAGAGAAGATTTCTACCGCATCACAAATTGTAGTGGTCCAATCATTTGCCTTTATCGTAATTTGGTTGGGACAAATGATTAGCAAGTCAGAAAAAATGAGCCTAGAAGATGCACTTTTAGGTGGATTTGCTTTCATCCTTGTATGTGTCTTATTACAAGCATTGACACTTTGGTTGACTAGGGATGAAAGAGAAGCATCTGGGAACGAGAAAGGTATGGCTGCATTTTCTTTCAAGTGGATGATAATCGCTCAAATATTCATCACTTGGCACGCATTCAGCATTTACAGAAGAACCTGGATGGACCCTTCGGATGTCTCAACATTAATCGAAGAAGGTTTACTAATGGCCTTCACAGTAATCTTTGCAGTTTGGTCACTGACCACATATACTGTAAGAGATGGCAAGAGATTGATTTCTGAACATGCATCACTACCTCTGGGTATATCGTTTGGATATGCATATGCAGGATCCGTAGCATTGCTAACCGGGACATTTGATAGCCTCAAGGAAGTTATGATCTTTGGACACGTCCTGTCGATATGTGCAATGATGTTACTGCTAAGACCAACTTTGCGAACCAGTAGAATGACATCTGAAATGTTCTTGAATGCAAGGAACATCGATATTTCCAAACAACCTTCTGAGGATGATTCAACTGAAGAAGAAGTTGATGTAACTACAAAAGACGAAGTCGTAAGTGAAGAAGAATGGCAAGAAGACAATGAAATCGATTGGGAAAAGGGCGTAGATATCTCTGAAGGAACCGAATGGGAAGAAGATAATTCGGATGTCGAATTGGCTGATTCAGACGAGGCTTAAATTGGATTTTTCTTCCAATCCTGCAACTACTGCTACAACTCTAATCCTTCCTTGTAAGTCATCGCTTACTCGGGCACCCAAAATCACTTGGGCATCTTCATCGAACCTTGCTGTAAATGCATCCGCAATCAACCCTACTTGCCCCACTGTCATACCTGGGCCACCCTCGATTTGTAGAAGACATGCCTTGGCTCCATCGAATGACAAATTGGCGAGTGGTGCACTAAGTGCATCCTGCAACAATCCGTTTGCATCATCCGGGTCGCCTTGACCAACCATCAATGTTGAACCTCCTGTATGACCAACAATAGTCTTGAGATCCATCATGTCCAAATTAATCAGACCCAATCTCATCAATGTCCTTACCAGTCCATCAACGAACTCTTCAACCCAAGATGCCCCTAATCTCCAATCAGTTCCTCTTTCCCTTGCTTGCCATGCTAATCTATCCAAATCTAGGCGGACGCAAACATCTGAATTTGCTTCAAGTTTCGACAAACCCTCTTTACTAACTCTGAGTCTTGTTTCTTGGGCTTCAAATGGAATTGCCGCTATCGAAATTACAATCGCACCAGACAACCTTGCTTGACGTGCGAATTCAGGCGCAGCACCAGTGCCTGTGCCGCCACCTAATCCAGTGAGTAAAATCACCATCTCAACACCTTCCAATAAGGTCCTAGAAACACTAGCAGCTTGACGCATTCGTTGCTCGCCAAGTGGAGGCAATGCGGCACATCCAGCAGAGTCCAAATCCTTACCTAAACGAATAACATGAGCATCGTCGTAATTGAAAGTAGATTCGTCTGCATCAATCAATACAAGATCTATGCCATGACCTGTCATTGAGTGTGCCCTCTTTGCCCATGAGCCACCTAGTCCGCCTACGCCCGCAACCAAGATTTGGGCGCCATCCATGGTATGCCCTTTCATTGGAGGTTATTCAATCTCTGCCCACATATCTTTGGTAGCGTCGCCTTGCATCTCTTGCCCAAGCATTGTCTGGTTCTAATTGCAGAACTTTGTCATACAATTCGACCGCTTTTTCGAAATCAGAAAAATGTCGACCATACAGGTGCGCTAAATTGTTGAGTACGGGGATGCATTCATCATCTTCTTCCAACATCTTAGTAAGGATATCTTCGGCTTTTCCAAGATTATTTCGCAGCATCTCTTCTTCGGCTTCTTCTAGACTCAAAAGTTGCTCATTTGAGAGGTCGTATGTATTCTCAAACGGGTGGTCTGACATGTACTCTGCTCTATGTGATTGAACATATGATTTGCCTTTGGATGTTTAGGGAAAAAATCTTCTCAAAATGTTACACTGCACAGGTCCCTATCGTAGATAGGGCAAGGAACGATTATAGGCGCAATCCAAGTCGCACAAATCGGTAGGGTTTGGCGATGCGCATGTCGAGAGTTTTCCTGCGAAGCCTCTTACCTTTGGTCCTAGCGACTTTGATGCTTCTACCTAGCATTGCTAATGCATACCCTGATGGTGTGGGAGGGGAACAAACTCATGGTGACACTACAATTTCTGATGTTGCAAAGGAAGGTTGCCTCTGCCATGGTGATGAACCTAGTAACTCGGTCATGGTGATACTAGTTGATGTACCATACACATGGACTTCTGGAGAAGTATATGATATGAGATTGGAAATTATTGGCGGACCCGATACCAACATGGGAGGATTTTCTGCTAGGGTTAGCGCTGGAGAATTGTCTGGTGATGGACAAGCATGGGAGGATGACCTTGCAACCTTGACACACCAATCTCCTACTTCTCGAATTTTCTCTATCACTTGGACCGCTCCTACAGAGAATGGAACTGGCACTGTGGATTTCTGGATAAGTGCTAATGCAGTTAACGGTGCAGATGGTTCAGGTGGAGATAATTGGAACCAGTTAGTATTCAACCTCATTGAAGTCGCTGAAGACGACGAAAGAGGGACTCGATCATTAATCGCTGGTAGTGGAACTCCTGAGGCGCCTGAAGGTAAGGCTGGTGTAATTGACATTTCCACAATGGGTGCTGGATTCAGAGCACACTGGCTTGGTCTGCTTGGATTCGGTGCAGTTATCGCTGTAATCGTGTTCTGTGGATTACTCCTACGCTATGGATTCTCTACATCATACAAAGGGCGCAGTAACTTGTTGCGCTTGAGGTACAAGATTAACAGGAGAGGTGATCAGTGATGGCAAAGGACACAATCACTCAGTTATTGGAAAAGGTTGCAGCCGGAAAAGTCAGTATTAAGGATGCAAGAGTTGCTCTTGTAGATGCATCACTAACTGAAGCACAAATGGATGCAGCAATCAACCACGGGGTATTCAATCCTGCCGAATCTGGAACTGTGATTTCAGCATCACTTGCACCATCTGGTAATTCTGCATTGACCTTATTCTTCTTTGTGTGGGGAATCTTTTGGTCGATTTACTGGTTTGGAACCATGTTGTATGGTTTGCTAAATGGTTCGGCGTGGGACCAACAACAATTATCCTATCACATGGCTATGGGATTAGCTACTATGACCTTGATGGGAATGGTTTACCTGAAGTGGGTTTTACCAAACACTATAATTGTCAAACATGGTCAAAACAAATACGTCACTGAGCATCAGAAAGACTGGAGAGAATACAATTGGTGATATTATGGATGACAAGAGACTAAGGCCGGCACCATCTCTCGAAGATTCTGTTCTATCTTCTTTGGGTGAGATGTCTGTAAACCGCAGACAATTCATGCGATATGGATTCAATGCAACGAGTGGTGTATTAGTTGCAACTTTAGGAGCACTTGGTTTCGCATCGATTCTACTCCCCCCATCAGGTGGCGGAGGAGGAGATTCTTCGGTATTATATTGGGCAAAGGGCCGTGAAGATGAGGCATGGTATGGCGCCAAGCATCTGCAGCCAATGACGAAATCTGATTTCGTGACTGCTGCTGCAAATTCGAATATCGGAATGTCTGGAGCGCAGGGTGTTTGGAATGGATTACCTGTAATCGTCAACTATGTGCCTCACGAAGAGAATTCAGGAACACCAATTGCTGACAACTCCCCTCGATTCCAAGAGATGGCAGGATACGACATTGGAGGAAATTATGTCGGTCATGCTACCGAATTCCTACTTGATAATCCTGAGATTTTCAATCCAAGTAACAACCTCATAATGAGTTTCGCAAGATGTACTCACTTGTGTTGTATCCCTGGTTGGCAATTGGTTTCTAATTCGTATACTGACGATAATTGGACCCCTGGTGGAGGCGACGATGGTGGTAGCAAAATGTTCTGTATCTGCCACTCTAGTAGATTCGATCCTACTGCTATTGAAGTAAATCGAAACTCAAACCGTTCCACAGGAGCTTCATTTGAATACATAGGAATTAGAAGAGCGGGTGGCCCTGCTCCTGTTGGCTTGCCAATGATTCCTATTATCATGAAAGGAGATACTATTGAAGCATCTTCAGATTACACGGGCTGGTTGACCTATTGCGATTGAGGTGAAAAGATGAGCACAATATTCTGGGTACTTTGGTTCTTCATTGCATTTATCATTGTCTTGATTGCATTCACACTGCGTAAAGAAAATGAAGATATTCCTCGCAGAGAAATTCTTCGTGCGGTAGAGTCCAGTGGTAAAATGGGCTTCGCAGAGCGTGCATTCCTGTGGGTTTTCTCATTCCTTGACACTCGATTCAGAATACAAGATTACTGGAATATGAGTAAAGGTGCATACTACAACATGCACAGACAAATGCCACTTACTCACGCAGAGAAGTACAAATTACGAATCATTTGGTATTGGTATCCATTGTATTGCTTGGGAGGAATTTCCTTCCTATCATTCATTATTCTAGTTATCACTGGAACCGTTCTAGGAATCTATTACGTCCCTGGTGGAGAAGGAGATCCATCTCCTGCATATGCGAGTATGCAATTCATCATGACTCAACTTCCGTTTGGTTACATCATTCGTGCTGTCCACCACTGGGGAACTCATTTCATGGTAGCATCAGTATTCCTTCATATGTGTAGAGTTTACTTTACTGGAGCTTACAGAAACCCAAGAGAGTTGAATTGGTTAATCGGTGTTGCACTGATGGCACTTACGATTGTATTCGGATATTCTGGTTATCTACTACCTTGGGATACTCTAGCATATGGTGCTGCAGTAATTGGAATCAACCTTGCTAATTCAACACCATTAATCGGTAAATACATCGCAACACTATTGTTCGGTGGTTCTTCTTTATCACACCGTACTGTAACAAGGATGTACTTCATTCACGTATTCATCCTGCCTGTCATAGTTACGGCATTAATTATCATACATTTGTTCATTGTATGGGTACAAGGAATTGCGGAGCCGCATTGATATTGGAGGGATATAGTTGGGATTAATCGACAATTTTGGTGCAGTGGCTTCTTCCTATATGGAAGAAAAACAAAAACTCGAATCTGCTGAAGAGAGGCGTAAGCGTACTCGCTCAGGGCATGGTTTCTGGCCTCACGAAGTTCTTCGTGACACCCTTATCTTCTGTTTCATGACCTGTGTTCTTCTATTCTATGCATGGCTTATTCCACCGCCATTGCACAGTGCTGCAGACCCATTCGCTCAAGCTGGATTCGTATTCCCTGATTGGTATGTATTGTTCTCATACGGTTACCTGCGATGGGGAGAATATTTACCTCAATTCGATGTCCCTCTAGGGCCAGTTGGTGACTTCTTTGGCCAACCATCCTTCCCTTGGAACGCAGCATGGTGGGGTGCATTCCTGACAGGAATCCCTGTAGGAATCCTTGCTCTACCGCCATTCTTGGGTGGTCGTGAGAAGCGCCCTGTAGAGGACCCTTGGTTTGCTAGTGCCGGTGTAGTTTATTTGGCACACATTTGGTTCATCTCTGTATTTTCAATCAACATCTTCCTAGAACTGTATGGTAAGAACAGAAGCGACTATTGTAAATTGGATAGCCATGGTGATTTGTTATGTGGTGTGAGAGACCCTTGGATTGCCGATTTGTTCAACATGATTCCATGGATAATGACGGGTATTCTGTTATGGATAGTGATTTACTTCGTTGCTAAATGGCTATTCAACAATGCTTGGGGTGCTAGATTTACTCCAGCACATGGCAAGAAATTGATCGTTGGTGCATTCATTGTCGCTACTGCTGCCAGTGTAGTTACCTATCCGGTATACGATAACGGATTCTGGGATGCAAAAGGATTGCTGACTATTTCCGATTATGAAAAATTGGAAGAGATGCGTTCACAACCCGCAGATGTTCATGTTCACGAGCATAATGAATTCATGGATGCACAAGGATTCGAGGGGGACATAGTTCCTGCGGCTGCTTGGATGGATTGGAATATTTATCAACCGACGCGGTATTATTTGATTGATTTCTCAGATAATAATGGCCACCAAGATTTAGATTCTGGAGTCAACGGGGCTACCGGTATTGAAAATTATACAGCTGATGATTATATTTGGGCCACAGGTACTTTCACTATCACAAATCAATATTGGCCAGAGGATTCTGAATTCACAACAGTGCCTGTAGATGCTACTTGTGCTACAAGGGCAAGTGAGGTCATTATCGATGGAGGCGACTCTACTTCAAGTATGATTCAATCAAGTCTAGTCATCACTGAACAAGGCAGTGGAGATGTAGTAATCGACACAGACTGTAATAGTGGTGAAACCGGTGTTGAATTGGATGCTGGACTGTACGACTATGAATTTAGAGTCGAGTCGACTGATGGCTTAAAGACAAATGATAGTGTAACCATTGAAACGTTATTCACAATTCAGGCGTTCCAACCACTTCTTCTGTATGATGATGATGCAGGTAATGGACTTGCAGGACAATCTGTAGATTTATCTAACTCCCTCGACATGGAACTTGAAGGAGACAATATGGGTGTTATTGAGAACCCAACCTACCACAAGAATCCTCTAGCAATGGATGCTAAACTAACCTATGCAATGTTCGTACCTTGTGTTACAGCAGGTGCCATCGTGTTTGTGATATTGAGAAATATGGCAAGAGGATATGAATTCGAAATGAACAAATGTTACGGATGTGACCTTTGTGATGATGCTTGCCCAGTTAGATTGTTCAATGCTGGTGACAAGTTGAACATCATTTACAACACTTGGAATAATGAGGATGATGGCGTACCGATGTATTCTTGTCTAACATGTACTGCATGTACTAACGCATGTCCACAATTGGTTGACTATGATTCCTATGTCGATATTCGACGCTCACTCATTGTTGGTGGACCTGCCGCAGAAATCCCACACACTGTTTTGCAGGCAGTTCTGGCTGCAGAAGCTGAAGAAGAAAGCGATGCGGACTTCGTGTCCGTAGAGAATTATCCTATTGATTCGGATGTGGGTTACTATCCTGGTTGTGTAGATTATCTGGACCAAGAGATGGTCTTTAGCCACCTGAATGAGGGGTCAATGGACTTGGGCGATACAACAACAGCAGCATTTACTCTGTTCGAAGAGATGGGGACAGATGTGTCCTATCTTGGACGTGACTTCCTGAAGTGCTGTGGACACGACCAAAAGTGGCAAGGTCTTGATGAGGTCTTCGAGAAATTGAAGGCTTACAACCAAAAGAAGATCGAAGCATCAGGAATCAGCACCTTAGTATCCTCATGCGCAGAGTGTTTCCGAACTTTCGCTCGTGACTATGAATTAGAAGGAGTCAAGGTTATGCACACAACTGAATTCCTAATCGAGAACGGTTTCGATATGAAGATGAAAGCAGAAGACGACTTGACTGTGACCTACCATGACCCTTGCCGACTTGGAAGGCAGATGGGCATCTATGATGAGCCACGTGAACTAGTGGCTGGTGTCGAAGGTGTCGAGTTAGTCGAGATGGAACACCACGGTGAAGATGCAATGTGTTGTGGAGTTTCAAGCATGATGTCATGTAATGAAAATGCAAGAGCATTGAGAGTTTCTCGTATGGAAGAAATCCGCAATACAGGCGCAGACATGATGATTACATCCTGTCCAAAGTGTGTTTCACACTTCGAGTGTCTCAAGTTCGAAGGTGATGAGCGCCATGATATCGAGATTCTAGATGTCGTTTCATTCCTTGCCCGTCAAGTCGAAGCAAAGAAATCACTAGTTGATGAAGCGAGCAATTCGCAAGTTTCAATTGAGGCATGAGCGGTAATTCGGCCTAAAAATCGGGTCAAAATTGATTAATACCAACATGGTGTTTGTTACATGGACTACGATAACCATACCCTACTTGAACTCAAAACAATGTGCAAGGAGAGGGGCTTGCGAGTCAGTGGTAACAAGGCAGAAGTCGTCATTAGATTGATGGAAGATGACGAGTCAAAATCTCCACAACAACATGTCCAAGTTGGGCAACAACAAATGTATGGTGGACAACAACCTCAGATTTTCATAACAAATAATACTACAAATGTAGTACAAATCACTGGTTTTGGGATTATCATCTACGGATTCTTCAGAGCTGGTTTCGCCGTTCTGTTCAGTGAATGGCAAGCAGAAGAATCATTCTTTGCCCTCGTAATTGGTATATCATTTATTTTCGGTGGAATCTTATCTGTACAAGGATATAGAATAGGACTTCAAGTTACTCTAATCACTTTAGTGATTTCAGGATTATTGTCATTGGCTTACCACGACGAGTTTGGTCCACTTTCAGTCGGCATGGGAGGATTTTGGCCAATTGAATTATCTTTGCTTTGTTCTGGATTCTGTATGCTAATTGTTGCAATGCCATTGCTGACTGCAGACTCATCAAATTTCAGAGAAGGGACACCGAATTATCTGAGAACAGTGGTTGGAATGGTAGACTTTGTCTCACCGCTTCCGCTAGTCATGTCCGACAAAAATAACGAAGATGTGGATGTTAAAATTGTAATTAACTGTGCATTTTGCAATTCGGCACTAAAGGTGCCACAAGGTTACAGCGGAAATGTTCGCTGCCCGACATGCAAAGAAAAATTCGAAGTCAAGTAATCAGGAAGATTCTTCCTCTTCCATTCCTCTAATCTCATAATTTGAGGGGAATAGCGCAACGATTACTCCTGCAATTAAGAAACCAAGGCCCATTCCAAATTTTTGCTGCACAAACAAAAATTCCAATGCAAATACTACTAGCAAAAGGCCTCCTATATTGGATACCCAAACAAGTGTTTTGAATGTCGAAAGAGATACTCCAGTTGTATTTTGACCCCTCTTTGGACCAAATTCTCCACCAAAGCGTTGTGCTCCTTCATGTTCTTGTTGTTTAGACATAATATCACTTATCGATCATTGTAATTGCATCTGTCGGGCAAGCTAGAACGCATAGTCTACACCCTGTGCAAGCATCGCGAATTATTCTCGCCTTACGGTTACTTGGAACTTCTAGTAATGGAGATTTCATGTCTTTGAAGTATAACTCAATTGCATCATCATCACAAACGATTGTGCATTGGTCACAACCTATGCATAAGTTCTCTGTGACCCAGGCTACGGTTCCTTCTCCTCCCTTGATTGAAGCCCTTAACTCGCCTTTCTGTCTAGCGAGTGAAATTGCGATACGCTCAGCCTCAGCCTCGCGACGCTTTGCTAAATCATCACGGGATGTCATTCAGATGCCTCCAAGGGGTGCTTACCTTCAAACCTCGCCACCGAGAGATTCACCAACAAATCTCCTAGACAGTAAAATGCACCAACTAGCAATGGTGGATTCCAAGCGGTCAAGCCTGTCCAAGGAACTTCGCTTGCCCAGGTCCAATTAGCAAGGTAGGTGCCCCACAATTCCATCAAAAGGGCCGCCCACGCCATAGTGGCGTATAGAGCAGGTTGAGGCCCCCATTTAGTAAAAGCTAGAACCAAAATCAGCAGTAAAACTCCTGATGTATCTCCGCCTGTCCAAACACCATATGCAACCAAAGGAATGAATGGAAGTAGACTGATCATTGCTTTGCGAACAGGTAGGTAATTGCTGATTCTACGGCCTGCATCAAAAAGAAACCAATGGCCAAGTGGAACGAATAGTGGCATTAGGCCACGCTGATATTCGTAAATTAACCAGACTTCTGAGAAGAATAATTCCATTGGTGTAGCAAATGCGAGAACGGTTAGCATCTCAATTCTCTCTTTCCTATCTGCTTGATTGAACAACCACGCGAATAATCCGATGCACCAGATATTGACTGGCCATTCAGCATACTTTGCACTAACATACAGGCCTACTGCAATAGTTAATGCATAAACTACAACTCTTCGCATGAGTAAAACTCCTTTACTGTAGTTTGATTGATACGCCCTCGGAGCGCATAACTTCAATCACTAAGCGTATTACTTCATCTGGCAAATCCTCTGGTGCATGAACTCCAGATTCCAACATTTCCGGCCTATCCAACCAAGCAATTACACAACTTGCGGTAACCAACCCTGTAGTTCTAGCCATACTTGAATCGCCATGTTTGCCCAAATCTTCCACAACCCATGTTCTTCTTTCATCTCCAGATAAGATGTCCACTTCCATCCATGTAAATTCTGGGCGGGAGGAGTCCATTGCCCAAGCATCCACCAGTTCATCAGGACTCAATTCTGAACTTTGATATTTTTCAATGTGGCCTGGCCACCTTACAGTATATTCGCCCATTTTATTTACTGGCAGGCTCAATAATGAACGCAATCCATCCGTAAGGAATGCATCCATTGCCCGTCCGTTTGCATCGATTGAATGTAATTCACTCATAGCAGCGACTTCGACTTGTTTTCCTTTCTCAATTACTCTTGCAGGACGGGTATATTCTGCGATTACATCATGGGGGGAGAACGGTGCCATGTAGGACCATTCACCATCAGGTTGCTGTGGATTGCCACCTACTTTGATACTAACCTCGTCAAGGCTTCCTAGTTCACGATGTGCCATTGCTACAAGCATATTCGAAAGCCCAGGAGCAATACCTACATCCCAAAGAATTGAACTGTTGACATCTCTAAATTCATCGGGAGTAGATTCGCTGAATGAAAGATCAACTACCCTTTGCCCCGTACCTTTGAGTAATGCAGTCATACGATTACCAAGAGAACCTGGAAGCATATTGACAATAATATCTGCTGCACTGTGGTCTGCTACTAAGGCATCTCCAAGATGGAAATTTGCCTTGGTATCTCTCTGGACCACATCAAATAGATGAACATCGAGTTCTGCTTCAACAAGACGCCTAGTAACGAATGAACCAACCAGTCCTCCGCCTAAACAATGAACTCGCATCACCTTGCCTCCAACTGTTTTTCCGATTCTGCACCCATTGCTAACATCGACAATTCTGCAACAAGCGCATGCCAACCATGTGCATGCTCTCCAAACTGCTTTCCAACTTCGCTGTATGGCTTGAATTCAGCAGATGGAGAATTAAGATTCTCCATCTCTCCTTTCTTGGTGTTGATTCTATAGAACCATGATGCGGCCTCACCATCGACTAGGTATACTACGGGTTCAACCGGGGCGCCTTCATCGGTATTCAAGGCAGTAGGAATTCCCTCTTGAATCAAGAAATTTTCTACATCAACCCCGCCTTTAGAATACATCAAGCGCTTGAATTTGCGATTAGACAAATTGAGCAATTCATCGCCACTGGTAACTGCCATTATTCCTAATCCATAGGTTCCTCTATCATTTTTGATGAATGCAACTGGCATTCTATCAATACCTAATGACTCGTATTTTGCAGCAATTCTAGCTAGGAATTCGTCAACTTCAGATGCCAAAATTTGCCGGCAGGTCTCCTTTTCCAAACACTTGTCCTCGGAAACAAACCATGATGTCATTAGGTGCCATGAATCGATTTCTAGAATTTCTGCAATCTCGTCAACATATTTTTGCAAGCAATGGTAATGCTCACTCTTTCTTCTTCTTTGCCAGCCCATATGCGGAGGAGGAGATACTTGATGTGCTCCTAATCCAGCAACCATTCCCTCAGTCAAGTCATTATTCAGAAGAACTAGACAAGGCTTCTCACCTTCAACTAACAATTGATCACCTTCAACTTCAACTTCATCAAGGCGAAGTGGACCACTAATTCCATCTAGTGAACCATGACCTTCTAGTTCGGGAGAACCGACTGTACATCTGAATCCTGCATGTTTAATCAGTCGTTTGATGGTTGCAAC
>CAZEXE010000026.1:0-20568 GCA_964516645.1 uncultured Candidatus Poseidoniales archaeon | reverse complement strand
AATTATTGTTTACTTGAAACGGAGCAAAACTTTGCCGATATTCTTAGCATCATGTAGATGTTGATGTGCATGGGCTACGTCTTTAGCATCAAAGATGGAGTCGATAACCGGCATCAGGTGTCCTTGTTTTACACCTTGCATTATTCTATTCAATTGCTCAGCCATAACTTCTTCATTTTTCCAAGTACCCATATGAACACCAAATACTCCACGATTGCGAGTCATCAGACGCAAAGCATCGAATTTTGGAGTTTTTCTTAATGCAAAGAAGGCCTTCAACAAAGAGCGTTTGGAGGTAGGGGCTGCTGCAGATAATCCGTATGTGTACAACTTTCCGCCTTCTGCAAGGCAAGATAAACTTCTAGCTAGATTCTCTCCTCCAATTGGATCTAGGATATGATCAACACCTCTATCATTGGTTGCAACATTGATAATTTTCGTGAAATCTTCGCCATGTCTATCGATTGGGGTGCCACCAAATGACTTGATAATGTGCCCTTTGTGGCCTGAAGCGGTTGCCCAAACTTTCTCTATTCCAGCCCATTGACAAAGTTGTAAGGCAGCAGTACCAACTCCGCCCGCACCTCCATGAATTAGAACAGTTTCTCCCTTCTTTAGGTGCCCAAGATAATGTAGCATGTGATGTGCTGTCAAGTATGTTACTGGCATTGCAGCAGCCTGTTCAAGCCCCATTTCATCTGGAATTGGAATTACTCTGGAAACTTTTACACAAACGTGACTACATTGACCTCCTGTAGGCATTGCGGCAACTACTCTTTGGCCAATCTCAAATTCTGTAACACCTGTACCCAGTGACTGAATAGTACCACTTACCTCGTAACCAGGAGTAAATGGGAAGGGAGGCATAGGCTGATACAATCCAAGGCGCATCAGTGTATCAGCAAAATTGATTCCTGCAAAATGAACTTCAATACATACCTCTCCATCCTTTGGAATTGGTACATCCATATCTTGCACCTTCAGAACCGAAGGTGAACCTGCTTTGGTAATTACCACGCGGTAAGCCATGGACCTGCTAGGGTGCTCTGCAATTCAAGTCTTGCATTGTATGTTACTCGTCAGTATACTCGGTTACTCTGATCCCTAGACGCCCTCTTCGTGCTGGACGCTGCATGATTCTCTCATACTTTGCTTCGAACGCAGCCTTGAGATCTATTTCCATCGCCAAAGAGTGACCCATCAACAAAATCATCACATCAGCCATCTCTTCTGCACATTCATCAATCGGTTTTCCTTTGGTTACAGCTGCGGCAAGTTCGCCCAATTCTTCAACTGTCAAAGCGATTCGATAACCCATGTCGTGCCCATTATTTCCTGCGAAATCGTGCTTGTGATGGAATGCTGCGACCTTGCGCATCATCTGGCTCCATTCATCATCTTCTTCACTGGCCAACCAGTCTTCAACGCTGCGCCCCATAAGTAGGGGTTGTGCATACGAGTGTTAGTCATTGCGTGAATGCTTTGATGCATTCAATTACTGGTCCAAGACGAGATTCTGCGGTTGATGATACATCTTCATGATCCAAATCTTTGCTAGAATCACCTGGCTCCCTACCGGCAGCCCAATTGCTTGAAACAAGAATCGCAGAATATGGAATTCCTAATTCTGCTGCGAGTTTACATTCCCTAGGCATAGTCATTCCAACTACTTCCCCACCTAACTTCTCAATTGCATCGATTTCGGCAGGGGTCTCGAAATGTGGCCCCTGAGCCAGCCAATAGGTTCGTCCCAACTTGAGGCCTGGTTGGATATTTGAGAGTACAGAATCTAATTTTGTGTTCATTTCCGAATCGAAAGGTTTGGTCATGGAGGTGAATTGCACATCATCTTCAAAGAATGACATCGCTACTCCAGTGAAATCGACGTATTGAGTCGCATATCCAACCGAACCTGGAGGGAAATCTTCAGGGATTGTACCTACTGAACAGACTGCAAGTATAGCATCAACACCAGCACCTGCCATTGCTTCGATATTTGCGCGATGGTTGATTTGGTGTGGTGGCGTTGTCCCGCCACCATGATGTCGTTCCAAGAAAATCAATTCATTTGAACCACTTTGTACACAAAATAATGGAACTTCTCCATAGCGAGTTTGTGCAACGATACTGTCACTACGAGTAATCTCAATCTCACCAGTAGCAAGGCTAGTCATTGCCGTGCCGCCAATGAGACCTAAGCGCATCATGTTTCAACTCACTCAAGAAGGCGAGCAACGATGTCTGCCTTGGTACCAGAAGATGCTACTCCTGCTGCCTTTGCCCTCTCGACTAACTCGTCCTTCTTCAGTTTCATCAAGTCGGCTTCGGATTCGCCAGATGCCTCTTCCGCTTCAGGTTCTGCTTCTTCTTCAGCAACTTCCGCTTCAGGTTCTGCCTCTTCTTCAGCAACTTCTTCTTCAGTAGCCTGTTCAACATCTTCTTCGGAAGGTGCTTCAACAACTTCTTCCTTTTCAGATATGGATTCCATTGCTTCTGCTGCTGCTAGAAGATTGCCTTCACCTGAATCTTCATCTTCTTCTTCAGCAGCTGCTAGTGCTGCTGCTTTCTTTGCTTTGAGTTCTGCTTCCTCGCGAGCTTCTTCAGCGTGAATCTCGTCAAGTGTTGGTCCTTTTTCGTTGGTTACGCCTATTTGTAATAACTGACTCTTGCGAATAACTACATTGCGGCAAGGGTAAATCGCTTTGACAGCATTTCTGATTTCAGTTTCAAGGTCGCCACCAAGCATTGCCTCTTGCAACTTGGAATAAGTTGACTTGGATGCAACTGTGCGAATTATCTCTGCTGACTTAGCACGCATTGCTTGCTTTACAGATGTCTGGCAACGTCGTTCGGTAATCATCAATGGCTTCAGTCTTACAAGGAAACCATCGGTAGTAACAACATCAACTACATCGTCAATCTTGCCACGGTATCGACGAATTTGACGACGAGTGTGGTCGGATTGGTGAGCATGACCAACGAAAGTTGTCAATGCATCTTGCCCAACAACATCGGTTACACGGAATCTCAAAAGAACGTGCATCTTGGTGAAGTCACCACTGAATTCTTGCTGGGTCATTTCGTATACACGACCCATGATGTGATCATCTGTCTCTCCGATAGTTTCTCCTATGCGCTTGAAGTTCCAAGGGTGCCTGGGTGCACGAATCGTGAACCATCTCTTGTTCTTCCACTTATCTCGCTGCTTACGTGCTGCTGCACGTGCCTTTGCACTCAACTTCTTGGCCATTAGGATCAACTCTCAGATTGCGGGGGCTACCCCACTAGCAGGCCTCGGACCAACATGGGCTATATGAAGGGAATAGATGGCGTAAAATCCACCCCTACGGGGTGTTTCACCATCCTCTTTGGTCTAAGCGAACTTCCAATGTCTCCAATTCGTCGCCACGCATAGGTGCTCCAGCCATCATACCCATCGCCTCAGCAACCTTGTCTGGTTCATCAAAGTGAGCTGTTGCCATTACAATTGCATCAGCCATTGTCTTTGGGTCTTCGGACTTAAAAATACCAGAGCCAACGAATATTCCATCAACGCCCATCTGCATCATTAGAGATGCATCAGCAGGAGTTGCAATGCCGCCTGCACAGAAAGTGACTACTGGCAGGCGTCCCAAGTCTGTGACTTCTACCAAAATATCACGAATGCTTCCATGCATCTCATCATCAATCTCTCCAAATGGTGTCATGTTTGAAATTCCAGGTAATTTGCTGGATTCTGCAAGTACCCTGTAACGATTCATTATGATGTTTGCAGCATCGTCTAATCCCGCATCATCCAAAGTCTGGACTTGGCGAATTTCTTGGTCGATTAGCCTAGCATGAGTGACAGCAGCGACAACATTTCCAGTTCCTGCCTCACCCTTGGTACGAATCATTGCTGCACCTTCATAGATACGTCTAACCGCTTCACCCAACCCAGTTGCTCCGCAAACGAATGGAATATCATGTGCATTCTTGTTGATATGGAAATATGGGTCGGCTGGAGTGAGAACTTCGGATTCATCTACCATGTCGACCCCTAATGCTTGCAATACTTGGGATTCCGCTTCATGGCCAATTCTTGATTTTGCCATAACTGGAATTGTTGTGCAATCAATGATTCCTTTGATCATGTCTGGATGAGAAGTCCTTGCAACTCCACCGATCTTTCTAATATCGGCAGGGACTCTCTCGAGTGCCATCACGGATACCGCACCGGATGCTTCAGCAACCGCTGCTTGCTCAGGAGTCACTACATCCATGATTACTCCACCCTGAAGCATTGAAGCGAAACCTCGCTTCAGCAAGTCATCAGCGTGACGAAGTGACTTAATACCGTTCACCGAATTCATCACAATCATCCCTAGCGGGGAGCCATTCCTTCATGAAGATATGTGATATGCTGAAAAATTAGTCACCGAGAACTGGAGTGTCTCCGGTTGCAATTTCTGCATCTTGAGATTCTTCTTCGTTCCTCTCAATCCATGCTTCCTCTTCGTCAGGAACATCTGTATCTGCGAAAATTGCATCTACAGGACATTCAGGGACACATGCACCACAATCGATGCACTCGTCAGGGTCAATGATAAGGTAAGTATCCGCTTCTCTGAACGCTTCAACAGGGCAAACAGCAACACATTCCTGATATTTGTGGTCTACACATGCGGATGTTACAACATAGGTCATTGGAATCTCTCCAACCACCCCTCGGGGTTGCAGAATATAATGGCTTGCTCAAGTCCTTGGATTTTCAGGTAGGTCAAATTTTCTTGCATCTGATATTGCTTTGTCGAGTGTCGTATGGGCGACATCAACCGGTTTGTCGCCAGGATATACCTCTAGTTTTGCTCGACCTTTTACCGTGGCTCGCTCACCAGGCACTGTAAGAGTTAGTTTTCCAGCAAGAAGATCCAAGAGGTCCAACCTGATATGAATCACATTTTCAACATCCATTCTTGTATCCAATTCAGACTTTAATGAATTGAGTACATCTACTCCTAAGCGTGCAAGGGATTTTGTGGCTTGACCTCGTTTATTGAGTACTGCATTAACCACGTGTATGGCTGAACCATGGTAAGAGTTCATTCTCTCAATTTCAACTGCATCATCACTACCGACCAACCACGACAAAGCAGCGGCATGGATGTACTCATCCTCGAGTCCACTCGCAGTGGACTGCCAAGATACATGGTGTACTCCCATAGACGACTCGAAATGCGGAGAGATGATGAGCATTGTCAATCAAGTGGGTGTTCCAAACCCTCTTCTCCAAGAGTCCATCTCAAGGTCTTGATTACACCATCAAGGGCTTTGTGATTACGAGCTGCTTCTTTCATTCCATCTCTATCGCCATCACTGCGGCACTGCTCAAACCAATTTTTCCATTGGTCACGCCTAGCAATTGCCTTTTCTAACATCTCTTCGATTTCACTCCAAGAGCGGTCGTAACTACGAACCGGCTGGCGGCCGTTTTCTATGCCCATGTTAGTTCTGCATAATTCAAGGGTATAAGAAGAAGATGCCGACACGCTCTGGATTACCTGCGCTCATTCTCTAAATCAATTGAAATGTGCATTCCATCTCCAATAACACAATTTAGAATCCTAGAATCAATAATAGAATTCTCTCCTATAACTGAAGATTCTGAAACTCCATTTACCCTAGAGTTAGACATAACTACTGAATTAACCGCAGCACCATTAACTGATGCTCCATCCAAAATGATTGATTTTGAAATATGGCCGCTTACTGAAGCTGTACTGCTAATGAATGAACCATCAGGGAGTACTTCTCCGTCAGGCATCGGGAATGGTAACTCATTTCGTCCTTCAATCAATGCCATCTGGGCATTGTGTAGTTCGAATGGATGGCCAACATCGAACCAAATTCCATTCACTGTCTTCGCATACATTGGCCATCCCCTAGACAATATATCTGGGAATAATTGCTTTGAGAAATCATACTTTTCACCCTTTGGTACCAATTCCATCACCTCGGGCTCAATAATGTATAGACCAGCATTGATAAGATTTGAAAAGGCCTCATCAGCAGATGGTTTTTCCTTAAATTTAGAAATATATCCTTCTGACAAATCCGAATCAACTGCTCCTTGGTTTTCTTTGGCAAGTCCAACGATTCCAAACTCTGTGGGATTTTCTACTTTCCATAGCGCCATAGTGACTTTAGCGCCTGATTCACGATGTGCCTCCAAGAGATCTGCTATGTCAAAAGAAGCCACAGAATCTCCAGAACCAACAACAAATGTTTCATTCAGTTCATCGGAAAGTAATCTGACACTACCCGCAGTGCCCATGGGTGTTTCTTCTTGATTCACTCGACTGCGAGACTGCCAAGATTGTACATGAGATATCAATTGCTCTCCTTGGTATCCTGTTGTTACGATGATTTCTGTCAAACCAGCAGCAACCATTGCATCCTTTACGTAGTCAATTACCGGACGGCCTAAAACTGGAACCATGGGCTTTGGACGATTTGCAGTCAATGGCATCAGACGGGTGCCGCGGCCCCCGGCCATAATGATGCCAAACAGAATCTCACTTCCTTCCACGAGAAGAGGTCATGTCGACACGTCGCATACCTTTCTTCTTTTCTGAGCGGCTCTTCTTTGTGCCAACTCCCGCTCTGTCACCAGCCATTGTACCGCCAAATGTCAGAGAACCTGCACTCAACAAATGGTCAACCATCGAATCTGCAACCTTTTCATCTTCAGCACCGGTCTTCATTTCTTTAGTTACCGAAGCGTTGTGATCTGTAATCCAAGATTCTCTTTCCTCACGTGCCATTTTTAATTTGTCACGTGTTTCATTGACTTGCTTCATCATTTCTGAAATTTTGGAGTGCACTTCGTCTGCTTTCTCTCTGCAAGCAAGGAACTCCTTATGGAAGCGGTCTCCTTCTCCTTTCAAGAAATCACGATGAGCGAATAACTCGTCCAACTCTTTCTTCATTCCCTTTGCTCGCTCAAGGCACTCTACGAATTCCTTGTGAGCAGCATCAGCTTCGGCCTTCAATTGAGCGATTGCTTCATCACGATTTGACAAATCAACTTTGATCAGTTGCAGTTTTTCGACTTCGGGCTCAAGTTCTTTCATCCTACGACGCATGTTCTTGAGTTTCTCCATAGTCTCCTTCTCTTTCTTTGAAGACATTCCACCACGAGTTTCATACACCTTCTCCATATTGTCAACTTCACTTGACAACTTGTTGAATTCGAAAGATGCGGATTTCTTTTCGTCCCTATCTCCACGTTGTGCCTTAACTTGACCAATCAGGTCGCGGATTTGGGCTTGGATGGCATCCCTTCGCTTCTTGTGAAGATTTTGCTCGGCCCGAATAGCCTTTACTTCAGCGACTGACAAATCCAACTTTTCACGGTGCTCTTTGTATTGACCCTGGATTGCATTTCTCTGCTCAGCAAAGCGTTTAGCCTGTTCGTTGTGATTGTTTCTCGAATCACGTAACTTACGAACTTTAGCTTCCATCTGGTGGAGATGGTCGCGAAGGTCTGTGTCTGGACGTGATTCCTCACTCTCAGGCTCGGTCATAGTTTCTGCGACAACATCTTGACTTTCAATGCTACGATTAGAAAATCGAGTCTAAGCAGAGGCCAAAACTGCCATTAATTGCAAAATTATTGAACCAGCAAGACCGATTCCCCCTATCAAATAAGATGTAAGGGAACTAGTGTTTCTAAACCATTTTACGAACTCTGGTCGAACTCTAACATTGATTTGGCGCCCAACCAGCAGGTCGCCACTAGTGTTCTCCAGCCTAATAGAAACGCTTGCTTCTCCTGTTCTTTCAGGAAGCAATGTTTGCCAAGCAATCGTTCCATCTCGTAATAGCCCTGACATTCTACCGATGACATCATCGTCTCCTTCACTTGAAACAGGAATCGCTTCATCCGGCCACCATACTTTCTCTCCTGCCCTGAGATTGTATCGCAGTGCGAGATCATGCGGTCTAAAATCTGGTGAATGCACTCTCAATACAACTTGTCTCTCTTCTTTTGATAAATTGTGAATGTAACAGAATAGATTTGCTTTCTCTGTTACAACATTCTCTAAATCAACATCGAATAATAGTCCCTCCATGTCGATTTTTCTTCCAACTGCAAGGTCCTGTTCCAACCTTTCAATTAATCTATAGAATGCGGGATTAGCCTTGATAGAACGATCGAATAATGAATCCCATAGGCCTTCATTGAATACGTCATGCTCAAGAATTGATTGTACCCCCTCATCGTTCAATATTTCCCCTAATTCGATGCTAGTGGTGCTACGGTCAATGCTCCCCTTGTACCTCCTGTGCATCAACATCAAGAATTTCTCACGACCAAACTCTGTGTCGATTTCTTTTCTGGAAAATGATTCAAAATCTTGCAAGAAGTCTTCGAATTTGCTACTTAATAGAGGATCCATTTGCGTTCGAAGCATCTCATTGTATGCCATATCAAGTGTTGATGGATGAATCGGTGCAACATATGCAGAGAGTAAGCCATCGTTGGTCACCATGTTGAATTTGTGATTTCTTGTGGAAAGGTGTTGGCCTATGGCCATTGTCACTAGAGATGCACATGCCAATAAGCCTCTTTGACCGATTTCAGAATCTGAGTCCAAATACGCAACTGTGCCAGAAATTGCTGTAGCAATAATACCCATCCACAGCGCTGTATTATGGCTTGCCATTGTGCGAGATATCAATCCATCAACGGAAGAAAATCCGTGCATACTGGTAACTGGACGGTGGGCTTCTGCTGCAGCATCAACTTCCGAACGGAATACAAGCCTGGTCAATTTAACGCGGTATCTATGCAAGTACAATCCCCCACAAAACCCGAACAGTATAGTCGTCGAAATTAGTGTGAAACCGGTTGATAGATCAAAACCTACTGTCGGTTCAATATTTTCAAGCCACCACGATGGGCTCTCTCCTTTGTATGCCCAAGCTCCAAAGAAGAATAGAAGTGAAAAAGCAGGCAATAAAAGAACTAAGCGAAGGCCCTCAGTCAAGAATTGGCTATCGATTCCATGGAACTTCTCTTCACGAGATCTTAGTGTTGCTAGTTCCTGACTCATTTATTACACCTCAAAACAATTCTTTGTGCCAATTCTTCTGAAATCTCTACGGGATTGCCATTACACAGATATGCTGGACCTGTTCTTTCAATGACATCTCCTAGGCTTAGCCCAGATTCCTGTAAAACATCTCTGGCATTAGATGTTGTCATAATAAGAATAACTTCACCCGAAACTGATTCCTCCAATTTAGCGAGTGTAGAAAGGTTTGTTTCACCGTCCAATTTATGGGCGATTCTTGAATTGGCAGGAGGTATATTTCTACCGGATGGGTCCAAGGTTGGATTTCCTAAAAGCAATGAGATACAGACTTCCAAGTCATCATTGAATGCGTGTTCTAAGCGGCATGCTGTCTCATGAACATCTCCTTCAAAAGGCAGCAAAGTAAGTAACACTTCAGCAAGACGATGTCTCCTTTTCATCATCATTCCGTGTTCCAAGCCCTTTTCTGTTAATCTTGCACCTTTGTAGGGCACATAATCAACAAAACCATTCTTAGCTAACCTTTGAACCATTTCCGTTGCAGAGGCAGGAGAGACATCGAGATAATTCGCCAACTCGCCATTACGAACTCTTTTTCCAGGTGAGTTCTCATGAAATTCATAGAATGTTTCTAGATATTCATCCTCATATTCTTGGAAATGGCCTGTTACCATATCATCAACCCCTCATTCAGCCCTCGCTTCGAATATTGTTTCACAAGCAGGACATCTTGCCTTAGCGGGCCTTCTATCATATGGAACCTTGAGTTTGCGCGTACATTTTGGACACCCTAGGATGTCATCTGCTGAGGAAGACCATAACTGCTCAGGTTTCTCTTCTACAGTTTCTTCAGTTTGTTCATCAGGTGCAACAGATTCCTCTTCCTCTTCACTTTCTTCTTCACCTTCGACATCGAATTTTGTTTCACACTCTGGACAACGTACTCCACCAGAATATGTTCTAGGGACTCGTAATCTACGATCACATGAAGGACAGGCTACCTCGACCTTCTCATCTTTGACTGGAGCCTTCTTTTCCTTCTGCTTCTTCTCTTTCTTTTCTTTCGTTGGTGAATTCTTTATCCTGATTGCAAAAATCAGAACCATACCAACTGCTAAGCCACCAAGAATTCCGCCCCAAGGAATAGAGAACTCTTCCTCAGAAGACCCTACTGATTCTGACAATATCAAGACTTCATCGCTAACACTTTGACCATCAATGTACCAAGTAACGATAATTTTCACATTATCACCGGATGGCCAGGTAACTACGGTACTAGAATCTGTAGAACCAGAGGAGATAACAGGGCTAACATCAGAAGCAAGAATATACCCATTACCATCAGTAATCACGATTTGGCCTTGGGGAGTAGTGCCAACACCAGAGTTACTCAAAGTGTAGTATACTGTTACTTGAGAATCGACAACTGGAACCTTCGGCTGAGTAGAAGGATTAACAGTGACTTGAGGTGAAACTGCAAATTGAGGCATATCGGATTCATCATCGGTATAAGAGCCAAATCCAATCGTCCAACCACTTTCAGATAGACTAGCAAATACTTGCTGTCCATCTTGGAAACCGATATTCATTACGCCATAGGTTCGTCCAGGAAGTAAATGCCTTTCTTCAACTATTTTCTCGCCCTTGAGGCCGTCTTGAATTGCACCAAAATTAAGAATTACCATTCTGTCTCTACCTTCTGACAAGTCAATGACCCAGGAAATTTCCACTCCATCTTCAACAACATCGACACTTTCAATTTCCATTATCACGATTTGAGATGACAACACTGGAATTTGCATTGAGCCAGATAAGTTAGAATCAACAGCGCCATCTATGCTTACAACACTCCAATTTACTGTATGATCACCAGATGTGGTAAATGAAAAATCGTGATGGACTTCTCCTGCCATACCGCCTTCTAATGTGGTTGTAGAACCATTGTGAATAATTCCATCAATTTCAACCTGCATATTTGCACTACCGACAGCATCTCCCTCATTTCTAAGCAGTATTGAAAGTGTGATTTCGTCTCCGGCATGCCATGGGCCTCCTAATAGTGAAGGAGTTGAGTGGCCTGCACCGATGAATACAGCAGAAGTCATCGATATTGTTTCACTTGCATTTGTGGTTGAACTAGTCCGAGCACCACTTGATGTACAAACCAATTCACCAGGTTTTGATACCATCGACACAGTAGTGTTGACAGAATTTGAAACAGTTATTGTAGCATTCGTAGAGAATATTTGTTCACCATCAAATAAGCATATCAATTGCCCATCAAAAGTTGATTCACCAGTATTGTTCGCCATTAAATTCCATTCAATCTGTGAACCAGGTTCGGGTTCCACCAGTCGCTCAAGACTCAACTCTAGAAGAGGTAAAGGAGGGGGTCCAACTTCGAATTGACCCGAGAAAATGTCATCGCTAGGATTTGAATCAGATGGGCCATTAAGTGTCGCATTGACATAATGCATACCTTCAGCAACCTGATTTGTCAGGAATGTGTAAATCACAGTTGAGTCAGCGTCAGCATCGACAGTTTGAGAAGGCATATCAATAGAATCCAGAGAGAGGTTAAGCGAACCGTTCCAAATCACGTCACCACCGTTGATTACAGGGATATCAATTTTCACATAATCTCCATCATTTATCGTCAAATTACCAGTTTCAATCTCGCTAGAATCAACTGGATTGTATATTGGGGCGCCCAGTGAAATGTCTAATGGCCGCAAACGCTGAATTGTTGTATGATATGTTACCCACTGGTCTTGGCCAGGAGTGCCTACATCGCCAGACAAAGTAACGGTAAGATTCGAAAAGCCCAATGGAGCATTGCCTAATATTGTTTCAACATATGTGACTACTCCATCATCAACAAGGTTATTTCCACTGTCTGAATCAATAGGATTGCCCTCGATGTCTGTCAAAGTTGCACTCCAGTTAATCGATGCTGAACTAGCACCACCTACTCCAATTAATGTGATATTGACCTCGATTGGACCCTCACCGATTTCTCCATCGCCGATTACCACTACAGAATCGATTACACCGCCATTGCCTTGCGCAATAGGCACCAGAGCCACAGATAGCAATAATGCAACCACAATGGCTCGTCGCATGTAACCCCCTCGTGACTTGGGGGTTTTTCACATTCACCCACCCTTAGGGGTGGGTCGTAGCCTTTATTCAAGGGAGTCAGGTGGCCGCAGTGATTCCAATGGATGCGAACGACCTTCTCGCGGTTTCGCCAAAACTATTGGCGCAAGCCATTTTGCATAGAAGGGAACGTCTTGCTGAAATAATTCCTGAAGATTTGGACCAGCGAAAAGAAGAACTGCTAAACGCTGAACCAAAAGCCAAATCCGCTCGCGAAGAAAGGGATAAAATTAATGCAAAAGTTGCTAATCTAAAGAATGAAAGAAACTCAGCACAAAGAGAGGCAAGAGAACTGTTCGAACGTGCAAACGAGATTCGCGAGCAACTAATTGCTGAAGGCGGCATGAAGAATCCCGACCCAAAGTGGGCAAAGGACAAGTTATCGGCCAAATTACAATCACTTGAAACCCAATTAGAAACCAGTGCGGGAACTCACAAAACCGAAGAGAAATACATCAATGAAATGAAATCATTGATTCGAGAACATGAAGAATGGGTGGAAGAGAGATCTGCTTCACAGCCGCTGGTCAAAGAAATGAAAGATGCACGTGTCAAGGCTAGAAAACTTCTCGATTCTGCTCAAAAGGCACATGATGCAATGGTTGAATTGGTTCAAGCGAATGAAGAAAAACATGAATCATTCGTCAAGTGGGAAGATGCACGAACAAGAGCACGGTCACGAACTTCAAGATTAGAAAATGCACTTTCATCTAGCCAAGATGCACTTGAGTTTTGGAAGGACCGTGTTGAAAATGATCAATTCGACGACCTCAAGGTCGATGCAAATAGAGTAAGAGAAGGGGGGCAATCTTCCAAAGCTATTGCAAAATCACTCAAGGCTGAAAGAGAAGCTAAAGAGCAGAAAAGTGCCGGAGTTGAAGAAGAATGAGTGAGAGATGTGAAATCACAGGACTCTTACCTGAAGACGTTAGTAGATTCCAATTTTTGCACTCGCAACTGACTGGTGGACTAGAAATTGCAACTCCTTCACCTGAAGAATTAACAGGATATATCAAGCCATTAGATAACACTGTTTCAAACAATAAAGTTCACAATAGTGATACCAAACGTAGAGACAGTTTATTCAAGCATTTAGAAAAGAGTGTGGCATCAAAATTTGGGGGTGCTAAACTTTCGGCATTTGGTTCTGCAGAGAGTGGCCTATCTTTGAAAGGCGGAGACTTTGATTTGTGCCTACAAATTCCTGAAGCAAACCAAAAGAAGGTTCTCAAAAGAATCGGAGGAATGCTAAGGGGGCAAGGAATGGATGATGTTCAAATCATATCAAAAGCAAAGGTTCCAATAGTGAAATTCATTGACCCTAGAAGTGGATTGAATGTCGATATTTCAATCAACAATACTCTAGCTTTACACAATACTCGATTACTTTCAAGTTATTCTAATGTTGACAAGCGCGTCAAAGAATTGGCCATATGTGTAAAGCACTGGGCATTACACAGAAATGTTTCAGATTCTGTAACTGGAACATTTTCATCATATGCTTGGTCTATATTGGTTATCGACCACTTACTTGAGCAAGGAGTAGTTACTAATCTACAATCTGGCAAAGATAGAGTCGTAATCGAATTGGAAGATTCAGAGTATGACATTACCATAAATGAAGACAACATTACTGAGTCAAGTAACGATGCAAACCTAGCACAGTTACTACACTCATTCTTCGTTAATTATGCAACTAGAGACTGGGCTAACCTTGTAGTATCCATAAGAAATGGTGAATCATTAACTCGAGATGCAAAGGGTTGGATGAATGAAGAACCAAACGCACTCGACGTATTTAACAGCGAGAAGAACAAACCTCCTCGAATGGGAGAACATCATTTGCCAATTGAGGATCCATTCGACATAGACCATGACTTATGCCGCGTAGTAAGGGCTGAAGGAGAATTACGAATTCGTAATGAATTATTGCGGGCTGCAGTAATGTTTGGCAATGGTTCTACCTGGAAAGACATGTGTGAAACTATTGACGCTGACAGGCTGAAACATCTAGAGCCAACAGACCTCTTCCAAGATTTGAGAGACAAGTCTGACGATATTGTGCAGAACATGCTTGAGAAAACAAGATCTGAGATGGATGCTTTGGACAAGCGCATCGACGCTCTAGAGGCAGAACGTCAATCCAATCTTCGTATGGCTAGGGCAATGCGTGGAGTTATTGAGGAAACTTCTGATTTACGGAAGGAGCACAAAGCAATAATCGTAGGAATGAAAAGTAGAAATTCAGAAATCGATGAAATCAAAAAGAAGAGAGACAAAATCAATTCGGATATCATCTTACCAATTCATATGATTGAGGATGAATTATCCAAGGTATATTCCCGTTTGACAGTAGAACTCGATATCCATCGCGTGCCTTCCCTAAAGAAGGAAAAGGAACAATTTTCTTGGTTCTTAGAACTACAAGCAATGCATGCCAAAGCGAGAGAGGCAAGCGAACTTCATCAACGATTCATTGAACTGGTCACTTTACAAAAGGATGAAATCAAGAAATTGAAAATCTATGAGACCAAACATGATGATGCTACCGAGAAGTTGCTAGAACAAGAGCCACTATTGAAGGATAAGAACATCAACTCAAAGGAAGTCAATTCATATGATAGACGTGTTCAAAATATCCAGAAGGTTCTAAGACAACGTCGCGGTGAAATGCACAAGCTTCGCAGAGAAGCAGGAAGACTTGATGCTTGGCTGAGGAAGAAATCGGGCTCGCAAAGTAATCACAGAGGCAGGGGCAAACATAGAGGAACAAAATCTCGAAAGCCAAAAGAAAATTCAGGGCCTATGACCCTTGGAGATATTTCTGGGCTCCTATCAGAAATCAAAACTGAGACTTCATCGAAGAAAACAAAAAAGGTCAGTTCCAAGAAGGCGGGTATGCGCAAGATGGGGGACTTATCCGCTCATAGAGGCTCAAGAGGCCAATACAAGAAGAAAGAATGAATACGATGTCATTCAACAAGGGTATTATGGATGCACGGTGGTGTTTGGGTCCAAGCCCTAAATCACTAGATGCTGCTACCGTGGAATTAGTCAAGCAACTATTCCTCGACCAAACCGGAGAAAGATATGCCGAGGCGTCAGTGAAAACTCTACCAATTCCAGAATGGGGAGGTAACCTTGTTTTACTCGACTCAAACAACATGATTCGAGGTTTACTCTGGGCTAACAAATTCAGTGATGAAAGGGTTCGAATAGTGGCCTTTGCAATCGATTCTGACTACAAAGGAAATGGATATGGTTCACAGGCCTGGAACCTACTTGTTGAGGCTGCTCGAAGAGATGGTCATTCTGAGATACAACTTGAGGTAAGAGGCGATAATGAATTCGCAATAAACTTCTATAGAAATAGAGGCTTAGAGATTATTTCAGAGTTACAAGGGTACTATCAAGCAGGAATAGGCTATGTGATGCGTGGAAATATTTGATGCAAATGGTCTTGGCCTGCCAAGTATCACAGGTAATTGTGGGAAACACTATTATTGCAGATTTGGTCGATAATGAGTGCATTATTTCGGCTGCTTTGATGGATGTCGAAGGATTCACAATAGAGCGTACTTCGAATGAGTTCAAACCTACTGCCATGACTGAAATATTAGATCTTAATCCAGATAATAAATTAGTCACAATCGTGGGAGAAGAATCAACAATAATAGTTTCTAAATTAGAATCGGGTCATTCAATCATCGTTCAATGTCCAAATGGTGGAAATTTGGGTAAAGCTAGACTGAAATTAACTAAGGCGAGTGCTGCAATTATTCCCTTTTTGTGAAATGCCTCCCGTAGGGAGGCTTCAAATGGGATAGGCCAGTCGCCCAGTCGCTGAAGGTACGGGAGTGCATGGCGAACAGGTGCGATAGATAATGGTAGAATTGAAGGAGACTTTGGAAGAAAAGCGTAAATTGGTTAACCAAAAGGCTACGCAGTACCGCAATACTCGTGATGAGTGGAACTCTCGAACAAAAGAACATACAGTCATCAGAAATGAACTAAATGCTGAAGTTCGAGAACTAATCCAAAATGTCCGCCAGCAACGTGAAATTCGTGAACAAATGAACGAATTAGTACGTGAAAAGAAATCTGTCCGTTCCGAGGCTAATAAGCAAGTGAAGAGTGCAAAATCAATGCTTGACTCTGAGCGCTCTGATAAGGATGAAAGAGAGCCTAGAGGCCGTGGTCGCAAAGAGCGTAAGGTGACTGTTCACTCGCTGCGCAGAGAATTCGATAGATTAGACCGTGAAATGGAAATGGGCAAGCATCTTGGTCAAAATGAAAAGAAAGTAATGAAGCGAATGAAAGAAATTCGCGCTAAAATTCGTGAAATGCAGGCTTCTGAAGATGCAAATGTTGAACTCAAAGAGGCAAGAGGCATGCTAAGAGAAGCAATGATCGCTCAAGAAGAGGCTCATGTAGAAGTTCAGAAATCTGCACAAGCTGCTCAAGAAGCACACGACCTGATGCTTCAATGGAACAAAGAAGTTGACAGGCAGAGAGAACTTGCTGAAGATGCACACCGTGAACTTCGCAAGTCGAAGAAGGAGGCTGACAAGGCTCACCACTTCTACATAGTTTCACTAAGATGCCTACACTCAATCCAAGATATTCTTCGTGCAATGCAGGGAACTGCAACTGGCGAGAGCCAGCGTGGCGCACGTGGTGAAGTCCAAGATTTGATGTCCAAGTTGATGAGTGGAGACACACTATCGACAGAGGAATTAATGCAACTGCAACGCTTTGACTAACTACAAAGGCCATCGAGTATAGGGTAATATCAGGGAGAGTAGTGACATGATTGGCAAAGATGAAATCGCGACAATTATCGAAGACTACGACCGCCTAAAATTACGTGTTGGAATGACTGCCAGTCATTCTGCTCTGGACATTTGTGATGGTGCAATTGAAGAAGGGTTTCCAACCGTAGCGTATTGCCAAAAAGGCCGTGAAAAAACATATTCTGAATACTTCAAAACTCAGCGCACTGTATCTGGACGTGTTCGAAGAGGAATGGTCGATAAAGCGATTGTCATGGATTCGTTCAATGATGTGATGAAGTCGAAAATGCAGGCTGAAATGCGAAAGCGAAATGTAATTTACATCCCTAACCGTTCGTTCACATCATATTCAAGCATCGATGATGTAGAGAATAATTTCAATGTACCAATGTTTGGTTCACGAAATATGCTCCGGATGGAGGAGAGAACCGAAGACCAAGACTATTATTGGATTCTAGATAAGGCAGGCCTGCCATATCCTGAAGCAATCGCTGATCCTCAGGACATCGATTGTCTTGCAATCGTCAAATTACACCACGCTCAAAAGAAATTGGAGAGAGGATTCTTCACTTGTGCATCATATGAGGAGTATGTTGAGAAGTCTCAAACTTTGCTAAAGGAAGGAACCATCGACCAAGCAAGTCTTGATGGTGCAAGAATAGAGAGATATGTAATCGGTCCAGTATTCAACCTCAATTTCTTCTACAGTCCTCTTGAGGATGATTTACCAAAGTTGGAATTACTCGGAGTAGACTGGAGATTTGAATCATCCTTGGATGGTCATGTTAGATTGCCTGCTCCACAGCAAATGACAATGCCAGCACACCAGCAAATCCCAGAGATGACTGTAGTCGGGCACAACACAGCAACGATTAGAGAATCTCTTTTGGAGAAGGCTTTCGAGTTGGGTGAAAAATTCATCACCGCTTCTAAGGAGCACTACGACCCTGGAATAATCGGTCCCTTCTGTCTACAAACCTGTATCGACAAAGACATGAATTACTCAATTTATGATGTTGCACCTCGTTTGGGCGGAGGTACAAATGTCCACGTTTCAGTTGGCCACCCATATGGAAATGCCACTTGGCGTAAACCGGTTTCATCTGGACGCAGAATCGCCATGGAATTGCGAAGAGCAGCCGAACAAGACCGACTCCTCGAAGTTCTAACTTGAGGCTGGTATGATGTCAGAAGAGATTTGGGTAATCATCTCATTTCTCATTTTCATGCTCCTATTCGCAGGAGTAGGAATGGCAAGTATCCGTGTAAAGAAGGATACTACCGATGATTATCTTGTTGCCGGTAGAGGCATGCACCCTGCTTTAGCTGCACTGTCTGCAGTTTCTACTTGGAATTCGGGATACATGTTCATTGGATTTATCGGATTCATGTGGCTGATGGGATATTCTGCAATTTGGATCTCAGTAATCTCAACAATCGGGCAGTTAGTAGCCTGGGTTTGGTTATACAAGTACATCCAAAATGAAGGTAATGAGAGGAACATTCGCTCTCTTTCTTCGCTGGTTGCAAATGTCAAAGGCGCACCAGAAGCAAAAATGGCTGCTCTCTGTTCTGTAGCATTCCTTCTGATTTATGCTGGAGCGCAATTATCCAGTGGCGGTAAGGCATTGTTCGCAATGCTTGGATGGGCTGAATGGATTGGAATCATCATTGGTTTCGTTCTAGTCATTGCCTATTGTTACGCAGGTGGAATTCGTGCATCAATTTGGACAGATGCTGCACAGTCTTGTGTGATGATTGTTGGTTCAACTTTACTTTGCTATGTAGCATTGAGTGAAGTGGGCTGGTTTGGAGGCCTTCACGATTCACTAAACAATATCGACCCTGCACTTACATCCGTCACTCCACCAAGTCTTGAAATGGGATTTAGTCTGTGGGTTTTCGCATTTTTCCTTGGCGGATTGGGAGTTGCTGGACAACCACAAGTTGTGTCTAGAATTATGACGCTAGATTCAGAAGAAGACCGCAAGAAAGCATGCATATGGTTCTTCGTTTGGCAAACTCCTTTCCTTGCTTTGATGATAATTATTGGATTAGCATCCAGAGTCATCTTCCCTGAAGCAGGAAGTTTCGACCCTGAATTAGCATTACCAATGTTGGCAATGGACGTCCTAGGTCCATTTTGGGTCGGGCTGATTCTTGCATCGATTTTCGCAGCAACAATGTCAACTGCAGACTCACAAGTTCTTGCTTGTACTGCGGCAATTACTGATGACGTGATTCCCGAATGGTCAACTGACCACAAGAAAACAAAAATTACAACCATGGTAATGGCCTTCATAGCAACTTGTTTGTCGCTAGGTGCTTACTTCTCAGGTAACAATTCTGTATTCTCATTAGTTGTACTTGCAGTATACGGATTAGGTGGTATGTTCATTCCACTGATTATCATTAGAATGACTGGTTACAAACCATCTTCTCAACATTCTATGGTAATGATGAGTGCGGCATTAATTGCTGTAATCTCATGGAGAATATTGGGCTTGAATGTGCACATTTTCGAATCTGTACCAGGCATGGGTGCTGCATTCATCGCCCACTTCATCATGGTAATCAAAAATCAAGATCAGTGGTTAGAAAAACTGCCTTCAAGAAACAAAATTGCAACACTTGGTGTTGGAATCTTAGTTCTAATCATACCCATGGAATACTACTATGCAAACAATGCACCTACCTCAATGAGTTCATCAACTCCAGACCCGGATTCAATGTGGAACTTAACTGTTAATTGGAGTTTGGAAGAGATTGATGAAACGATTTTGATATCTGACGGAGCAACAGAATCCTTCTATTTTGATGTACCCTCTGATGTAATTGTAATGTTGTTCTTCCTAAATTATTCAGAGAGCAATGAGGTCGGTGTTTCAACAGTATGCGATGACATAGAAACAAGCCATGATATTTCAGAATTATCACCGGAATTTAACACTGGCTCTGGAATTAGTGATTTGTCAGGAAAGTTTTGCGGGACTGAAGATTTAGGCTCTCTATCAACATTCACAAACTTTGCCAAAAATGACACATATGAAAGTCACATCAAAACTATCGAGAGATTGCAAGTTGAAAAACAGGATAGCAGTTTAGCAATTAATGTAAAAATCGATGTCGATAGAGGGACTCCATTAAATGTAGACAGTGGGGAAGAAGTTTACATCGGTGTCGTCCAATTTAGATACATATCACACACTCTAACTCAGATTGAATGACATGCCTTCTTTGCCAACCTTCCAACCTAATTCGGTTACTGGAGTCTCATCCCTGCACAGTGGATTTGTATGGTTTAGATGGATGAATACGATTTCTCCATCATCTTCCCTACGCTCACCAATCATCTGCAATGTTTGTTCGACTGGGGGGTGAGGAACCTCACTCTGGTCACGGTGCTTGAGTTCATCTGAACTGTAGAATGTGCCATCAATAAGGGCGATATCTACTTCGAAATGATTCAACCAAGCTCTCAGGTCATGCCCTCGTAATGTTTCCTGCCATGTATCGTGATCTGGTAAGAATAGCAG
>CAZEXE010000025.1:15021-22035 GCA_964516645.1 uncultured Candidatus Poseidoniales archaeon | reverse complement strand
TTGAAAAGATGGAAGTTAGAATGGATGATTTCCGTCTTGCAATTCGTGAGATTGAGCCTAGTGCACTTAGAGAAATATACGTAGAAATCCCTGATGTATCTTGGGATAGTGTCGGTGGATTAACTGAAATCAAAGATCGTTTGAAAGAAAGTGTCGAGTGGCCACTAACCAAACCAGAATTATTCGAACATTTCGGTATAAAACCACCTCGAGGCATCGTATTATTCGGTGCACCGGGTACTGGAAAAACCCTGTTGGCCAAAGCTATTGCCCATGAAGCAAAAGCGAATTTCATTTCGATTAAAGGCCCTGAATTAATATCGAAATGGGTCGGTGAATCTGAAAAGGCGATTCGTGAGATTTTCAAGAAAGCAAAGCAATCATCTCCATCAATTATTTTCCTTGATGAATTTGAATCGATTGCTGGAATGCGTTCTTCGAATTCACAATCGGGTGGCTCTGATGTGGCAAACCGTGTTGTGAATCAATTGCTTGCTAGCATGGACGGTGTTGAAAGTCTGGATGAAGTCATAATCGTTGCCGCAACCAATCGACCAGAAATGATCGACCCAGCATTGCTACGCAGTGGAAGATTTGAGCGGGTACTACATGTTCCACCACCGGACAAACCTGCAAGAGAAGCAATCATGGCAATCCATTCTGCAGACATGCCTCTCTCAACATTCTCAATGAAAGATATATTAGGCGGCATGGAAGGATTTACTGGTGCTGATATTGAAGCGGTCTGTCGTGAAGCCGCGCTAATTGCTATGCGTGCTGGTAAGAAGAAAGTGACAAAGGGCCACTTTGAGGATGCGATTTCACGAGTCCGGCCAACTGTAACTCCCGACATGCTAGAATATTATTCAAAGATGGAAGAGCGTTTGACTTCTGGACTTTCAAATATCAAACGCTCCAGAGATACAGGTTATGGAATGGAATCCATGTGAAATTGTTCATTGGCCGTATAATTGAAGTGACCTAAGACATTGCAGGTATTGAAAGGAGTGGGGCCGACCATGTCAAGTTTCAGCGGAGAATTTCTCAAACGCGCTGTTGTTGACATTAATGGTGAATTATTTGGCCACCTTGTAGACATCACAATCGAACCAAAAAGTGGTGAGATTACCGAGATTTTAGTTGAAGTTATCTCGGATATTGACGTTACAAAACTCCCTTGGCCAAGTGAAGGTGGGTTTTGCCAAGTTCCAGCTCAAGAAATCTCTCAAATCGGTGCACGTATCGTCTTAAGACGATGAGCACCATATTATCACCAGCCCACAACCTTCTAAACCCAAAGTTAGAGTCGGTTGTCTGTATCTTGTACTAGAGGTGATTGTTTGGACCAAAAACCGCGCATCAACAAACGAAGACTAGGTCTTCAAATTGCGTTCTGGTTTGTCCTCGTAATGTTGCTATCAACCGTAGTTTCTCAAGTCATCAATATTGGCAACAATGATGGCCAATCTGCTTACGGAGAGGATTGGAACGACATGTCGGCATTCCGTCAAGATGTCAAGGACATGGGGGTTGAAACAAAATCATTAGTTTCATCCCCTCTCCTCCTTGCAGATATCGAAGATCCAGCAAATACAACATTCATCATTGCAGGGGTTGAAAGAGATACAATCTCCTTACCTCAGTTCTCATCTGATGGTTTCCTCACCTTTGCTGCCGAGGATGGATATACTCCGGCTGAAGTTGATGCAATCAAAGAATTCGTTTTCGCAGGTGGAGATGTTTTAGTGATGGATGATTTCGGTTATTCGTCTTCTATTGCTGAAGCTTTTGGTGTTCGCTTCAAGGGTGTACAACTATACGATACTGTTTACGTTACTGAACTGGATTACAACTTCATTTGGATGTGTATTCAAGAGGCTCCATGTGGTATGGATGGAACTTCTCTAGACCCAAATACTGTCGAGAATCATAGCCGTTGGTCAATCGCTGATAATGGAGCACATATCTGCAAAATATACGATGGAAGAGTTCTTTCAAAATCGGATGCAGGAGTTTGTGAACAGCACTGGAAAGATGGAGAGATTCAATACAATGCTTCATATCAAGTTCTACTAAACAACATCACTGGAATCGATGTTATTCCAAATGCAAAAACCGGTATGGGTGCAACCCAAATCAGATCACTTACCTCTGCTGAGGCAACTATTGATGTAAACGGAGATGGCGAGATTTGGGTTGGTGCAGAACAAAATTCTGAGACTCCTGACCTATGGGGCCAGTTCAATCTATCAATCGAGGTTTGTATTACTCAAGACTGTAACTTTGTTCAAGGTGGCAGAATTACATTCATTGCTGATGGTTCAGCATTGATGAATGCAATGTATGATTACGAAGGGTACAACAATGGAGATTACGGTAAAGCCGACAAACCCATTCCGGCAAATGATAACAGAAAATGGGCTCTAGATTACATCGCAGATTCATTGGTTGACCCAACCGCTACTGGAGAATCGGTCGATGTGCCAGGAGTTGCACCAAATGCAATGGTAATCTTTGATGAAAGCCGCCACATTCAACCAAGCATCGCTTCTGAATCCTATAACACGATTTACTTCTTACTGGTTTATTTCACAGGTGAAGGACTTGCGATGCTTCTACTATTCCTGATTCTGTTTATTGCCTTTGAAGGAGTTCTTCTCAAGAAGAAAGACCCAGAACCTTGGAGGCATGTTTTCAGTATCATCTACTATGGATTTGGTGATGCAAATAGGTATACTTACTATGCAAAATCAAACAAAATCAAACAAGTATTCCTTTCCAAGGTACGCAATCAGAATGGAATGACTCGAGAGGAGTTTGACTCGCTGCCTGCAAGAGAATTGCAGAGTATGATCAACGATCCAGTATTGGTTAAATTCGTGTTTGAGAATCGTAATTATTCATTAGAACAGACCGTAGCAATCGTGAAACGAATCAAGGTCTGGGGAAGAACATGAGGTGAATTGGATGTGGACACGTAAGGCAGCATTTACATTCACTGGAGGAATCGCATTGATTCTGATTGGTATGATGATTTCTAATCATCAGATGATGATCCTCGGTATTGCATTCATCGCATTCATCGTGGTCAATTCATGGGTTAGTGGACATGGAGATGTCGAAGTTCAAAGAACTCTATCTGCAGATAACTTATACAAAGGCGATGACTTGTATGTCGAACTTCTAGTTACCAACCGAAGTAGGCGCAGAACACAGCAACTAGAAGTCTATGATAACGTTCCTCACGAAATGAAACTGCGAAGTGGACTCAATCAAATGAAACTCAACCTAAAGCCGGGAGAAAGTGCACGTATTCGCTATGTTTTACGCTGTCCTCTAAGGGGTCATTACTCGATTGGTCCTGTGTCCTTGAGATATCGTAACACGTTCAATCTCTCTGTTGATGAAATGTATGTCGACCATCACTCTGACATCATTATCTTCCCACAAATTCGTGATGTTGAAGAAGCATTCATTCGCTCACGCACTGCAAAGATGTATACTGGTGCTACCACTTTGAGAACCCCAGGGCCTGGTACAGAATTCTACTCTTTGAGAGAATATGTTCCAGGAGATCCGTTCAAGAACATCAATTGGAAGGCATTTGCTAGAACTGGAGATTTGATGATTAATGAAAAATGTAGAGATGCTGTTACCGACCTTTACATCATTCTAGATAGTCGAGATATTGCAAGGATTGGAACCGTTCTGAAAAATCCACTAGAAATGGGTACAGTAGCTGCGGCTAGCCTAGCATCTTTCTTCATCAAGAGACGCGATTCTATTTCATTAACAATCTATGATGAAAAATTATCGTTCTTGCCTCCTGATACCGGAGATAAACAGTACTTCAAAATCCTCTCATCATTAGCAGGTGTTGCACCAAGAGGAACAATGCCATTACAAGCAGTAACTAACAGCCTTGCTGCAAGATTCAGTAGGGGAAGCCCAGTATTCATCATCTCTTCTTGCGAAGGTGACGGGACAGTCCCTGCTGCAGTCAGAGACTTAGTTGGGAGAGGGCACGAAGTCACCGTTCTATCTCCTTCTTCAATAGACTTTGAGCGACTGGTTAGTCGCATTCCAAGAATGTCATATGAAGTTCTCAAACTTGAGCGACAGAACAGACTTACTTCACTGGCTGGGTTCGGTAGCCAAGTGATTGATTGGATGCCGGACATGGACCTGTCACAAGCCCTACTACAGGTAAGAGGATTCTGAGGTGAAAACATGGCAGGTGAAGTAACTCCACAAGGTGAAGGCGCAAGGTCGCTACACTTGCGACAATTACGCGTACAATGGCAAATTGTCACCCTGCAGGTTCTAGCCACTCTCGCCCTTGTTTGGATGTATCTTGAGGTTGTATCAACCTATGTTGTAGGAAGTATTGATCACACCCAATTATTCGATACCTTAGAATCTGGACTTGGTACTGAACTACCATTAGCAGATTGGCTAACAGGCAGTGGAAACGACGGATTAGCACGATTCTATGTTCCATTGGGATTAGGGCTCGGTCTTGGTGGTGCAATGGCTCTACTCGCATTCCAGACCCCTAAATTCCAACAGAGAATCAAACTAGGATTCATCATCGCGCTCATCGTTTTGTTAGCAGGCCGATTCACATTTGGCTACGCTTGGCAACTTATCGACGATGGATGGAGTGTTCCTAGGAACGATGTGCTACAATTGCTTGAGTGGCCCCTTTTGATGATGCTTTCATTCATCATCCTAACTTTCTATCTTCTACCAATCATTACTGGAACTAAAGGGATTTGGGGATTATCTCGCAGGGGAGTTGCTTGGTCGATTGGATTCACTTTACTATTCTTGGGCGTACACGCAATCCTAACCTTCCCACTGATTAGATCCCAATTGGGTACCTATGGTACTCAACTGACAACCTTGGAGATTATTGTTTCCGAACCTACCGTATTTGGTTTGGTTACCGCTGAGCAATTCTCTCTGATTTTGATCGCTTGCTTGATGATGGTTTTCCAAGAATCCGCATTTGGCGTCATTCGTCAACTAGAATACGCATACCGGCTACCTGAATCTTGTAAGAGAGACCCAGAATATGTTGCTCAGATGGACAACATATTGAACGGACATCTTCGACACACTGCCGTTTTCCTTTCATTAACGGTAGTTGCTACCACGATTGCATTAGGTTTCCACTCGGTTTTGCTCGATTGGGTCAGTGGAATTACAGGTTCGCAATGGGCTTCACAAGTTGGTGAATCTATCGAGTTGACCCTTACTTATGGATTGGTCATCTCAGCACTATTGTTCCTTGGAATCATGGCACTATTACGCTTCGTTGTACCGTGGCAAAGAGTATGGGGATTGATTGAATCCTCGTTTTCTCCTCGTGAGTAATCACTTCGAGTGTATTGATTGGATCATACGTCCAATTCCTTCTGTAAGTACTAGTACAATCAAAGGTAATATACAAACCCAAGAAAGCATGAGGTTGATTTGTGAAAAATGGTCCTGCAAGGCCATGCCAGCACATATAGCTAAAGCAATCAAGCCAACAAAAATCAATTTCTCAATCCACAATGGATAAAGTGAACTCATTTTATCGCCTCAAAGGTCAATACCATCGAGAGAATCTTCGAGTTCGTCTAAAGCAGAATCCGCAACCTCTCCCAACTCTTCTGGGTCTTCTCTTCTTGCCCACCTTGCATCTAATCTCGCTAATTCCTCTTCGAGGGTTGCCCTCTCATCATCGTGAGACATAGTTTCAGGGGCTTCAGAAGATTCTGAGGCCTCTTCCTCCACTGGAGTGGAGAGTTCCTCCCACTCTTCAGTGATTTCACTCACCTCAACTGTGACTGCTACATCTTCGTCAATCAACTCGCCCTTCATCTGTTCGAGAGCCCCTTCATTCACAGGCGCTCTCTCTCCCGCAGGAACCGAGTCTCTCTCGAATGGTAGCAAGCCTTCTCGCTTGAAATCCCATAGTGCGCCACGAACTTCGCCATTGACAAATCCACTAGCATCCAATTGGGTTAGCAATTCTTCAAGTGCACTTGTTGTTGCCTCTAATTTGACTGCAGAACCTGCATCTCTCATATCAGCCTCCAGATGAATATCATCCAATGCCTTCTGAATTAAAGCGCGTGTTTCACGTGCCAAAACTGGTAATGACTCCGGTCTGCGTGTATTATTCATCAATGCTTGAACTTGCTCAGAAGGCGCTCCTAACTTTTCCAACTGTTCGAGAACATTTCTGATTCTTCTCAACATCGTTACTGACCTATCATAATCCTCTAGCAGATTTTCAAGGTCTAGAACTAGACTTGTCACCGTTTCACCAAGTTGGTGTTCGAGCCTTTGCTGAACGGACCATCTTGCAAGGCCCCTAACCGCTCCTGCAGTCTTTGGAACCTGTCGCTCTAACAGAGACATGACTTCGGTTGAAAGCAAGTGACGTGGAGTTGTAGCGACATGGTCCACACAACCCTGAATCACTTGCAAAGCGCGCTCAACAGCACGGTCGAGTAATGATACTGAATAGCCAAGAGTTCTTGCATGCTCTAATCTCTCAAGAACTGGCCCTAGGCCATCGAATTGTGCCCCATCTTCTAGCAAGGCTTGGGCGAGAGGCTCTTCAGATAATTTAGCACGTAGAAGTTCTGCTTCCTTGATGTCTGACAATGCTTCTTCGTGTGCGATTGCTAAGGCTTCGGCTTGATCTAATAGATTAGATAACTCGGCTTCAGCCTGACCTCTTCTAGCACCCAAATCACCCAATTCCTTCAGAACTTGGCGTCTTTCATCCATCAATTCTCTCATTTCTGATTGAATCATTGATGCACGGTTTTCTTGTTCTGTTAACCTATTGCGATCGTCCAGAGTTCTTTCGCTAGCAACTTTGGATTCTGCTTGAATTTGTCTTAGATTCAATTGCGCGTCACTAATTTTCGCTTCTAATTCGGATAATTCTCCTTGAGCTCGACGATGCCTATCTCTAGTTGCTTCGACTTGTTCCTCAATCATCCTTTGACG
>CAZEXE010000025.1:0-14921 GCA_964516645.1 uncultured Candidatus Poseidoniales archaeon | reverse complement strand
TTGTAATTGATCAATTGTACGATTGTATGATGCGATTTTCTCTTGGACGTCCGATGCATGGCGATTTGCTTCATTCGCATTCACTTTAGCAGCACTCTCGGATTTTTGGGCGGATTCGAGTGTGACTTTCAATGAAGCAATCTCTTGATTTGCTTCTGACAACTTTAATTCAGATTTCTCCAATTTTCTTCGTAATCCATCATCGATTCCTGTGGAGGTGTCGATAGTTGCAAGGCCTTCAGATGGCATTGCAACCGTGATTGCAAATTCAAATCTTGTTCTCTCTTTACGCAACTTTTGGAGACCTATTTCGAAGCCATATAGTTGCATCATCAACTGCTTAATCAATGCTTGACGAGATTCAGAACGAGTACGAGTTGTTGCTAATTCATCACAGAATTGTGAGAGATTGAAATCTACAACATTACCGGATTCTGGACCAAGAATTGTGCCGACTGGGAGTCTGTGTAAAGCCAAAACTCTACGTGATTCACATAGAGAACTCATCGCTTCGACGATTTTTGTCTTGCCTGGTGCTTGCATTGCAACTGGAACTCCTTTAACCAAAGCAACTCGAATCGCTTTGGATGATTTCCCTGCTGCCAGGTGACCGGTTAATCCTTCTTCCACCGCTGTTGTTAGCATCGAAATTACGGCATCGGTTCCACCTCGTCCTTCCCTAACAACATGGCCATCTGTTAACGCCTCACCATGCGAGCCCATCGCATCGATTTGGCCATCCATCAATGCTGCAATCTGGCTGATTAAGCGACCATGGTCAACATCGGCTTCTGTCCAAATTGAAAGTGCTACATCCCCAGCTTCTGCAAGCAATAGTGAACCATCTCCGGTGTGCAAAGTCCAATGGCCTGACCCCTCTAGGCCCAAATCACTGGCCATCGCTTTTCTTCCAGCCAATGTTTCTCCAACTTGTGCTGCTAATTCATCTGCACCAGAAGGCAAATCACCTGCATCATCGATTAACATGCCTGAATCAACAGCAATTCCGCCTCGAACTTCAGGTCGTTGAACTAGATTTGATAATACGGCTGACAAATCTCTTGAAAGCAATCTCTCTAAGGAATCGCCTGCACCAAGCAGACCTCTCATATCTGCGCTATGTTCAAACGCTTCGGGAACAACCTCTGCCACCGAACCTAATGCCGATTGTGTCCATACTCTTGCAACTAGGCGGTGTTGGTCCATTTCCAGTAGTTCAAGGCGCTCCTTCGCTGCATTTCCACAGAGCAGTACCTTGCCCTTAGCAGGTTCTGCAATCCATCCAACCACTCGCCCAGCACGAACTATACGATGTCCGCTTGCGGTAGATCTTCGTCCTAGGTAAGTCGTTACCGAACCATTCTCGAATGGCATTATTGCACCATCACTAATATCGATTTCATCATCAACTGGCATACCATATGGTAGATCGAACATGTCCGTCACCTCATCACTGAGTTCAGCATATCAACATCGCATTCAACCGCGTGTCGCCACCTAGCAATTCTGCCACCTTTCTTTCCCGAAATGACAAGGCTTGCATCTTCACTCAAACGAGTGAGAAGAAACAGACCCTCTCCTTCAGACCAGATTTCCAAGCCTCTTCCAACACTCGATATTTGTTCGAGTCTTTCCATGGCTTGGACCAATTTGGTGGCATGTTCAACCAACGGTGCACGACCTCTCTTCCCTACTGCAGCTACCAAGCCATCTCGACGTGAGATGATGTATGCTTGATCTGCCCCTGGTAAGGCTGAAAATCCGGCCAGAATGCGTTGCATCATGCGCGCTCAAGTTGGTTCAGGTTGAAAACGGCTTCAAGAAGTTTGGCTTTTCAAAACGCCCGTAGGGCGATTTGTGGAGTGTTTTGATTTTGCCAACTGGTTTATTATCAAACACAAAATATTTTTTGAGATTTCCAATTGGAAATTTGATTTTTAAATTGAAAAATTCAACCGTTTACATCAAGGCCAGAACCTCGTGGAATCACCATGGCCGACCTTTTTGATGTTCCGAGTTGCGATAAGTGTCGCAATCCGGCTATTCATCACCAGGTATATTCGGGCAGAATGATGTGTGGAGCGCACCTTGCAGAGAGTGTTAGAAAGAAAGCATCGAAGGCCTTGCGTGAACAACTTATACTTCCAAAAGGAGAACATACAACAATTTTGGTAGCGATTTCTGGAGGCAAGGATTCTGCTGTTCTACTTGAGAGAATTCAGGATAATTTGGGTAAACGTAGAGATGTTACAATCATCGGTGGTTGTGTTGATGAAGGCATCGAAGGATATCGTCCGCCTTCTCTAGAATGTGCTAGGCAATTGTGCGAAGAATTGGGTATTCAATTTGAAACAGTGTCTTATCCCGAACTAGGATTCAAAGAAATGGATGAAGTCGTCAATAAAATCGTTGTATTAGAAGACAAAAAAGCTCCTTGTTCATATTGTGGAGTCTTTAGACGCCAAGGGATAAATCATCTTGCGCAAAGGGTTGAGGCTGATGTTATCGCTCTTGGTCATAATTTAGACGACATGGCTCAAACGATAATGATGAATATGCAAAATGGAGACTTAGAAAGAACTCTGAGATTAGCCCCTCATACCAATACTCCCTTAGAAGGAATGGCGCCAAGAATCGTTCCCCTGCGATGGATTCCAGAACAAGAGATCCATCTGTATGCACTGCACCGCAATCTTCCAATTCATCATGAAGAGTGCCCACACGGTGAAGGAGCGCTGAGATTCAAGCATAGAGAAACTATTGCCATGATGGAATCAGATGTTCCAGGAACTCGACATGGTTTGCTAAGAATGGCGGACGACCTCAAAAAATTGCATGGCATGGCGGGAGGAAAATTCAACACGGCCAGTCCAATCAATTGTCCAGAATGTGGACAAGTCTGTAGCGGAGAAATTTGTAAGGCGTGCGAGATGAAAAAGCAAATGCAGTAATCATACCCTGCGCCTTAGTTTTTCCATGAAACCATCTGCTAATCCAAGAGATTCCAGTGCTTCATCAACTCTTCCAGCCTTATGAGCTTCGCTAGCCAATGCGATCGATTCTTCCGCGGATCTTCTATCTTCGTCATCAACCTTAATTCCGCTAGCGTCACACTGATTTCTAAGAACGACCCATTCATCCATTACAAATTCCAATAATTCGCTCGCTTCATCGCTCGCTTTACCTTCTGCATCCAAATCCTTTGTCAACCTCTCAAGAAGAGTTGCCGCGTGAGTCCATTCTAGGGAATCAGCAGACGATTCTATCTCAAGTAAGCGTGAATCCCATTCACTAGAGTCCTCTCTCTCAGACCATCTTGAGATGAGATGTACCTTTTGCCTAAGTGCTCTGCGAACATCATCCATGGCTTCTCTTTCTGCATTGATTTCTCTAACGATTCCATCTGATAGGCCTTTTGCTTGAGCATGATTTCCTTGCCCCAACTCTGTCTCTGCATTCTCTAATCTCTCATCGAGTAATTCTTTGTTGATTCCGTCAGCCGATTTCAATTGTCTTGCTGCTTCCCTAACCGCCTTTTCAGCAGCGACCATAGCATCATCTGATGCAGATAACTGGTCTGGAATAACCATTGCAAATTCATACGCCTTCTTCGGTTTTTCAGCATTGAGTTTCTTACGAGCGTCGGCCAATATTGTCTCTAGATCCTCTTGCGTATGTTTCGATTTAGACAATAGCGCAGCACCCTCTCTAATCGCTTCCTCGGCTTTCTCCCACCATTCGATAACCTCGCTGGCTCTTTGTTTGGCTTGTCTGAACAAAGCCTCGCCTTCTCTAAGGCTACCCAACTCAACTTCTCTTTGGCCCATGTCCCAAGCCTTTCGTGGGCGCTTGGCGATTGGAGCGATTTCTTCTGCTGCCTCTACTGATTGTAATGAGTCGGCCTTGATTTCTTCAACGTCTCCTGCTAGGGAAAGTGAGCGTTCAATATCCTCTTCAGCTTCATCTAAGAGTCGCGTTCCCCATTCCGGTTCTCGGTGCCCTTCTTCTCTAGCAGTCATAATTAGGCTTGCAGCTTGGTCTACTGCTGAGCCATTACTCTTCAGAATCAATATTCTTTCTTCCATCGCATTGAGCCGCGTGTTGAATTCCTTTCTCAATGCGCGTTGGTCATCTTTGCTAAACCAATCCATAACAATCATTGCTAATCCAATAACACATAGCCCGATTTGTATGTATGAAGAATTGTCTTCGAAAGTGATAGTTGAAAGTAGGGATGCTGCCAGTATAAGTCCGAGAAGTCCCATCAAAGCACGGAATTTCATTACCGCTACATCGCCTTGTAGAATTGTCCTACTTGTCGAGAATAAAGCGAATGATATTACCAATAGAATGATCATTCCGACGAGCTCTGAATAATTACCTTCTAGATATGAAATTGCAATTACAGCTAATGGAAGCCAAGCGATTGTTGTAATGATGGCAATTTTAGATCTTGCTTTCTTATCCATAAATCCTAGGTCTTGAATAAAAATTCCCCAAGCAATAATTATCATTGCAAACTTCAAATCAGAAGTTATTGAATCGCCTCCCATCCCTGTTTTCAAGGTAGGCCATGCTAACCATACTGCTGCACAAAGCATTGCCATGGCTGAGATTCCTGCTAATTTTTCAATTCGTTGTAGACGGCTTTTGGCCTCGGCCTTAATCGCTTCTTCTAAATCAACAAAGCCATCCATGTCTAAGCCACCATTCATCGAGCATATCAGAATCTCGGTTCATTGCGTGACCGAGCCCACACTACTGCAAGAATACCTAGAACTACAACCATAAATAATTCAAGAGCACCAAAACCAATACCTGCGTTGTATTCACTGGTAGAGTGCTTCACAACCGTTTGATTTGCATCATCGAGATATGATAATTCAACAGAGAAAGTCTCAAACCAATCCAAATCTACTTTCATCGCAACAATAGTAGTAGTTGTTTGAGAGAAACTGGATGGCCCGACAATTGAGTCCACACAATCTTCATCACTACACAAGATGAATTCGGTGCTACTTGCACCATTATTTTGAACCGTAATCCAGAATTGATTCTGCCCTGGTTCTACATCTGATGAAGAGGACGTAATATCGATAATCTCGAGGTCTCTTGCTATTGGAGGAGCGATGGCAACGCCAATTGTGTTGCCCGCTAGATTTCCTGCTTCATCTAATCCTGCAACATTGATTTCATGGTATCCTACACCGAAATCTGGTAGTTCCCAATACTGTATTTCAGACCAAGAAAGATCGCTATATTCTTGGCCTAATATATTAATTGAAAAATTAATTTTGTCAATTGAAGAATGGTCGTCAAAACTTTGTGTTAAATTGAGTCGTAATTTATCATCAGGGCGAGATACTGAAGTCACCTGCTTCCAATGGCCCTCATCATCTTGTGATTCAATACTTGCAATCATTACAGGCCCTGAATCATCAAGCAAACGGATTGTCCAATTTCCAATAGTGCTATGACCAACATCATCGCTTACTTCTGCAGATAACCAATACTCGACTTGGTTCCTTGACTTGTGCCTCTCAGTGATATTGTCATTTATCGAATTGAGGTTGGAATCTACACTGAAAATTGTTTGAAGAACGTCTCCCGTATCCCACCAATCCTCTGATTTATTGCTCGTCCAATAAACTCGCAGATTGTTATCATGGTCGTCTCCAACCATCAAATCCCATTCGAACAATCCTGGTGGAATCTCTTGAACTGCATCGCTTGCGTTAATCCAAGGACTACCTCCATCCAAAATGAAACTGGTTGAATAATTATTTGACAGCCCGCCCTCATCAAAACATGTAACTGAAACTGATATTGATGAGTTTACATCGAAGCTAGACAGATTTACCCCGAGGCTACTGTTCGAACCAGAGATATTCCATTCACAATCATGTACTGATAACGGAGCATCATCGATTATCACTTCGAAATCATATGATGTATTATCCCATGGCAATGCATAGTCTTCTACCATTGAAAGCATAGGGGCTGAATTCGGTCCAAGGGTAATCGTATAATATCCTGAAATCGAAGTTTTATCTCTTTGTAAGGTGAAATTTGCTGGTGTTCCATCAATCCATTCACCTAATGGGCTGGAAACATATTGCCACCCACCATTTGTGGTGATTGTCAAAGGTGTAGTTTGACGCAAATCATTGTGAAATGGAACTTCTATCCTCAACAGGCTGATATGTGATCGAGATGCAGTAATTGTACCTGATTCATTCCATCCCCAATTACCATTTGAAAAATCGATTTCTGACTCTATGTAAAGACTGGTGAATAGCACATTAGCATCATCAACAATACAGCACAATGCTTCTCTTCCATTATGGTATGAAATACTTTCAAGCAGGCTTTCTAGTTGATTTACATCTCCACCTAGGAATCGGTCAACTTGGCTTTCTATCCCTGCGGATACTCCTGGAATAAACGGCAAGCCAAGCCCATTATTGAACACATGAGATGCAGACCAAATCCCTGTAATGTTCTCATTCGGTGTGAGATTAGAGGTAAACTCTATGTTCGCTTCACCATAGAGCATTGTTGAATTCAATTGTTCTTCAATCCATTGTGGCGTAGGTGGCCATGTGGATTGTCCAATTGGAATGCCTTGTTGATGTACACGAGCTGACCAGCCTCCGCCGAATTCTCCCACTGTTAGGTTATGATTTTCCCATTCAATTACTAAGCCAGAACCGGTTTGGATTGCTTTGACAGTAATGTTTTCAGAATAATTTCCTTGTAAGTCGTAAGTGGTAGTCCCATTTGGTATTGTCATTGAAGATTCGCCATTTCGTGTAGCAACCCCTCCCTCGCCAATTAACACAATTGAGACGCCATTAGGGGCATCTACTGGACCATCGCTAACAGATGCTTGCCAGGTACTTCCCAAAACTTGCATTGTATGTGCGCCTTCAACAGTGAACAAATCATCGATAATGGGATGTGCCTGTAATATCACCGTGGTTTGTGAAGAGGGGACCGGAGGGTGCCACATTACGACATATCCTTCACAAGTAGCACTAGCTTGGAACATTCCACCACTTGGGCTATCGATTACACTACCCGTCCAGGGTTCTGTTAAAACGATGTCACAATCGCTAATTGGGTTCCCCAGTGGGTCTTCAACTTCAACTACCCAAGATTCAGTTTCGTTTGCCCAAGCCGCTGGCATCAAGAGCAATATGATGAGCAACAAAACCCTGCGCATGTCCCCTTGGGGACATTCATTCCTCATCAAGCAAGCGGATTGTCGCGCCCATATGTTCAAGGTCGGGTTAGGCTCAACCCAGAGAGAAGGGGAGCAAAATGCCCGGACTAATCACCATGGACGACCTAACTAATGAAGAGATTATTTCTATTCTCGATGATGCAGAAAAATTGCTTCCTGTAGCACGTGGCGAGTTGTATTTACCTCTGCTTGAAGGAAGGATTCTAGGGAATTTATTCTTTGAACCATCCACTCGAACTAGAATGTCTTTTGAGACCGCGATGAAACGATTAGGAGGGAATGTAGTCAACCTAGGAGATGTGAAAAATTCATCTGTTGTCAAAGGCGAAACACTGTTTGATACCATCCAGATGGTTGATGGATACACCGATATTATTGCGATGAGACATCCTCGACAAGGTGCTGCACAATATGCTTGCGATAGCGCCAGTGTGCCGATTTTGAATGGGGGTGATGGTGCAGGGCATCATCCAACTCAAACTATGTTGGATCTATTCACAATTCGCCAAGCACATGGGACTCTCGAAGGATTGAACGTTGTATTGGCCGGAGATTTGAGATATGGCCGCACTGTTCACTCTTTATCGCACGCCTTAGTCCGTTTCGGTTGTAATGTGACTTTTGCTTCACCAGACAGTCTTCGAATGCCCGAAGAAATTGTTACTGACCTCAAGGCTCACGGTGCAGAAGTTGTCGAAACAGATGACCTACTCGGAGAGATTGGTGAGGCTGATGTCATTTACATGACTCGAATACAAAAGGAGAGATTTCCTGATGAAGACGAGTACGCAAAGGTTGCTGGAGCATACAAATTAGCGGCCAGTGACCTTGATGGAGCAAAGGCTGAGATGATAATTATGCACCCATTACCAAGAGTTGACGAAATTCATCCATCGGTTGATTCTACAAGGCATGCAAGATATTTCGAACAGGCATTCAACGGAGTTGTTGCTCGTATGGCATTGATGTGCTGGCTTTTGGGGGTAACGGTTCCCGAAGATGTAAATGAGGCAGGAGGGGTTCTATGAGTCAAGAAGCAAACATGAGAAGAGTTACTGCGATTAAGAATGGAACAGTTATCGATCATGTTCCTGCTGGTAAAGCACTGTCCGTTCTCAAAATGCTCGGAATTGGTGGTAAAATGTCAAACCCAGTTTCTCTGGTAATGAATGTGCCATCAAAAAAGATGGGTGACAAAGACATTATCAAAGTAGAAGATAGAGAATTGACGCAAAATGAATTGGATAGATTGGCACTTGTTGCACCTGATGCATCTGTAGCGATTATTCGAGCCTATATGGTTGCTGAAAAACTCGAAATTAATCTCACAGAGGAAGTAGTAAATGTTGCAAAATGCACATTTTCTAATTGCATCACAACTAACCCACGAGAACCATTGCCACATCGATTGATTGTGACCGATAGAGATCCTCTACAACTGCGTTGCAAATACTGTGGTAAAACGCAAGATATTGAAGGATTAGTAGATAATCTACTTTGATTATAGATCGAATAATTTCGCCTTTTCGCAGGCTTTGAAGTTAATCCATCCTGGCATTCCTAAGTCAATAGGGACTCCGCCTACTGTGGTAATCAGTCCAGTCATTATCAAATGATTAGCGAGTGGAGGATTTGTCCAATCAACCTTCTTCCAACCCTTCTTTCCTAGATTCATAACAGAGCTTTCTCTACGCGAAGTCCATGCATTCGCATTCCATGAATGGATTTTCATCGCATTTGTAGTGATGCTTGGAGCGGCTACTACATTGTGGGAATCTTGCCAATTTCTCTCCCAGTCTCCCTCCATCGTATCTGCCCAAATTAATCCTGTCTTTTCTGGTTCAGGCATTTCCATCTCTCCTTGCATCGCTAAGTGAATCGCCAACCTCCTGAGGTGTGGGTGGCGGGGATGTTGTTCCATAGCATCCTCAACAATGTTGATTGCACTAGCTTTCATTCCTCTATCTAGATACAATAACGCTCTGGCGGTTTGACCGTGCGGCCAATCATCCATGTCAATTTGATTCTTCTTGGACCAAGCTTCCAATTTATCTAAAGCGATTTCTGACTGGGACCAAAGTCTAAACCTTGCAATATCTCCGAGGATGTGCAATTTAGATGCGGGTTTGTATTTCCATGCAATATTGCTTCCTGGTGTCCCCTCTTGATATCTCTTTAACAGGTCAATATTTCTCTTTGTTATCGAATCAAGGCGCAATAATGTCCTTACAGCGTCTGGTAATTTTATAGATGGATTTAGAACTGATGTAATCCACTTCAATCGAGCAGATTCTATGTCTTCATCGACTAAGAAATCAAGGCGAGGTATGGCCTCAGGTATATCTCTTTGAGCAAGTGATGCAGCTGTCAAAACAACTCTAGCGATTTCAGCAGTTCTACCTGCGCGTAATGCAAGGAAAGACAGTGCGACCTGTTCTGCTTGGTCCCATCTTCCAAGACCCATCAGCATCTCCATACTTGCTTCAGTACGTCTTACAAGCGACAAACCTTCGATGCTCTCTTCACCATGATCTTCGTATAACAATTCCATCTTTTCCATTGCATTTGACCAATTGTCTGAAGCGATTAAGTCACGGAAATCCGCACCTTTACGGTAAATCATTTTCTCTATTGCTTCTAACTCTAGTCTCTTCTGGTTAGCCATAGCATCAAAGGTGATGTCGTCTAATCTTTGACCTGTTCTTCGAGATAAAATCCAGATTCCTAAGAACACTATTTGACCGCCTGATGCTAGCATCCATGTCATTTCCTCTAGAGCATCTTTCCTGATTACTTCGCAAACCGAATCTTGCCAAGTGCCACATTCTGCACCTTGAGGAAGATACTGTGAGTCCCAAAATGTTAGCATTGCTAATGCTAACAATAGCATCGATTGCCCAGCGAATCCTGTGAAACAGAAATTCAAGACATTTGCTTGCTGGGTTCTTTCGCTTCTCAATAATCGTGAATCTGCTAGGCGAATACCCCCCTTCCCAGAAACATCTGCAATATCAAGGAATAAAATTCTAGCAACTTCATACACGAATAGGAAACCTACAATTGCAACGTTGAGCAATAAAAATAGTAGTACAATAGTAACCAATGGAACACGAATTCCTGGTTCGGAAATATTTGCAAACAACTCAATCGCATAGAATCCAATCACCCCTCCTTCTTCCATAATTGACGACTGTGGGCGATATTCAGGTAAATCAAGCACTTTTTGAGTGTGCTCAAACATTGTAGGATCGAATGCTAGCAGTATCAAAGAGATTAGCGTATTGAATGCAATATACGGCATCGCTGTAGTATTCAACCAAACCAAAGTCGATACGAATTGTTTTCTTGCAGGGGGTTTGTATGGGTAGAACGCTGATGGCTCTCCCTTTGACAATTTCTTACTCGATTCCTTTAATGCGGTCCATGACGACCCCATCACTCTACCATAAGCGATGAAACCTGGGGCGAATGCTAGGCATCCAATCAATGCTAATTTGTGGTCTAACTCATATCCTGCAAAACCCATGATATACCAAAGCATAATCAATGCTGTAAACCAAAAAATCGTGATTGAAACTCCAGCGCCATTTCTGAATGTGCTAGCACCTTGAAGGGTAGCGCGCCTACCTCCAGTTCGAGTAATAATTTGTGTACTCATCGAGACTCCGGTCGAAATCATTGCTGGTACAACAATCAAAATCAATGCCATCGCTAAGGAAATTTGATGGATGCCTTCAGACCAATTTAACTGATAGAATAACCATTCCACTCCGAGTAAAATGGCTCCTGCCAAAGCCATAACATATACCGTAAGGCCATTTCGCATACCAGGCGCTTTCAGTAGTTCTTTGGCCTCGTATTTGTTATCGGTCACAGTATGAACTTCATAGCGCTTGGGCCCGGTAGGAAATGCTACTTGCAATCCAGAAAGGCCTCTTGGAATCAGATATTCTTGGAAAAGATATGCTGCCAGAGCGGATAGCAATACGGCCAATATGGCCATAATGTCGAATCCACTTACCAGAGTAATTCCCATATTTTAGCCTCATTCATCTTTTGGTGGAACGAGTGATGGTGTTGCAACCTTAGTGTTGATTTCTTCTAACAACTCTTCAAGGAATGTATCGAATGCAATACCTGCCCTCTGGTCTCCATTTCTTGCACGAATAGAAACGGTGTTGTTATTGGCTTCATCATCACCAAGAATCAACATGTATGCTGGCTGGAATTTCCTATGCATTCGGATTTTCTTTCCAATGGTGTCGTCTCCATCATCCAAATCTGCTCTAACACCTGCAGATTTGAGTTGTGCTGCAATTTCTCGACCATACTGGACTTGCTTTTCTGAGATTGTCAAAACATGAACTTGGGTTGGAGCAAGCCAAGTTGGGAAGCGACCTGCGAAATGCTCAATCAGCACCCCACAGAATCTTTCCATCGAACCAAATGGTGCTCGGTGAATCATCACAGGGCGGTGCATTTCTCCATCACTGCCCTTGTATTGAAGTTCAAAGCGCTCAGGTAGATTATAATCGACTTGAACTGTTCCTAATTGCCACTCTCTACCGATTACGTCTTTGACAACGAAATCGATTTTTGGCCCATAGAATGCTGCCTCACCTGGTTCTTCAGACCAGTTTACCCCAAGGCTATTTGCAGCTGCTCGACATGCATCTTCTGCCAAATCCCACTTCTCGCTTGCTCCGACATATTTGCTTGAATCTGGATCTCTTAATCCAACTCTGACCCGATAATCGCTCATTCCCAATGCTTCGAAAATAACCTGAACCAATTCGATGCAACCCAATACTTCGTCTGCTATTTGGTCCTCGGTCACGAATAGATGTGCATCATCCTGAGTAAAGCCCCTCACTCTTGTCATTCCAGAAATCTCTCCAGATTGTTCCCAGCGATATACGGTTCCGAATTCTGCTAATCTAAGTGGAAGGTCACGATAAGAGCGTGCTTGAGATGCATAGATCTTGATGTGATGAGGACAATTCATTGGTTTCAGCATATATCCTTCAATATCACCTGCTGTCATCATGTTTGACAATTCGCCACAAGTGCAGCCTTCACTAGCCAGCCTAGCCATCATTTCCTTTTCAACTAATGGCGGGTACTGAGAATCTTGGTAGTAGGGGAAATGACCACTTTTCCGATACAAATCCAATTTACCAATATGTGGAGTGTATACTTGATGATATCCTTGGCGCCCTAGGTGTTCAGAAATAAAATCCTGTAGGCAAGTACGTACGATTGCACCCCTAGGCGTCCACAAAATTAGACCTTGGCCTACGTCTTCGTCCACATGAAATAATTGCAAATCTTTGCCCAGTTTTCTGTGATCTCTCTTTTTCGCTTCTTCAATTGCAGACATTGTTGCTTTCAATGCATCTTTGGACGGTTCAATGATTCCATAGATTCGAGTTAATTGCTCCCGACTCTGATCGCCCCGCCAAAATGCAGAGGATACTGATGTTAAGCGAACATGCATTAACTTGGCTGTTGAGTGAACGTGAGGGCCTAGGCACAAGTCGTACCAATCCCCTTGACGATAAATTGTCGAACTTGCCCCATCCTCTAATTTGTCATTTATGATTTCGATTTTGTAAGGATTTGAAGAGAATAATTCTGCTAATTCCGTATCACTGCATTCCACTCTCTCGACTGTTAAGTTTCTGCGAGCAAGTTCATGCATTTTCTTTTGAACGGTTTTCAATTCGGGCTCTCCGAAATCTTCGAGGTCTGCAAAATCATAGTAGAATCCGCGGTCTATTGCAGGACCAATCGTTGGCTTTGCATTTGGATAAAGCGAGGTAACAGCTTGAGCGAGAAGATGTGCTGCACTGTGTCGGAGGATGTGAATCCCTTCATCGGTAAATCCTGAAATTCCTTCAATAGAGCAATCTGAATCCAATGTTGTGGAGAAATCTCTCTGCTCACCATCAACCAAAGCAGCAATGCAGTCATGCTTTCTGCCCTCGATGTCAATCACGATTTCTCCGGCCGTTATTCCTGCCGCGTATTCGTTAACTGAACCGTCCGGCAGGCTGACAGAAATCATGGACATGGTAGTGCCTCCGCCCCCTTCGGGGGCGCTTCAGCCTTTCACCTTGGCGATTAATGAGGGAGAAGAAAAGGGGGTATTGGCGGTAAATCTCAATTACCACTCAACATCAAAATCATCGCCTTCTTTTGATGAAGGCTCGGCTACGACTTCCACATGTTTCTTTGCAGGGGCGTTTTGTTGCTTTGGAGCCATACGAATCTCTGACCTTTTCTCAACAACATCTCTCTGTCCACGGAATGCTGGAGCCTCGTGTACTTTGACTTCTTTTTTCTCAGCAGGGGCAGTTTCTTTCTGCTCCTCTTTGTACTGTTTTTTCCAAGCGCCCTCAAAACTCAGGTCGTCAACACGTCTCTCCATGCACAAGCCTTGCAAGTGGAGATAAATAATCGGTTTGATGTATCGTGAACATCTGGCTTGTTGTATGCGCCTCGCTGTGGTTGTCAATCCAGATGCTGGCCTTGGGGGTCGTCTCGGCTTCAAGGGAAGTGATGGTAGAGCAGCGGAAGCTCGTGCAGCAGGAGCACAAGATAGGGCCGGCCCTAGGATGAGGCAGTGCCTTGAGAAACTGGCCGAAATAGCAAGAGGGCCGATTGAAATCTTGGCTTGGGATGGTAGAATGGGTGGCGATTGGATACCTGGAGAATATACTTCCACAGGTAAAACTCCTGAAGTTACAGATGCTAGTTCAACTACTGAATTCATCAAATCGCACAATCCAGACTTATTCTTGTATGCAGGAGGAGATGGAACGACTCGAGATATCGTTGAAGCATTGGACGAAAGAGAAATTCCAATCGTGGGCGTCCCTGGAGGAGTAAAGATGCATAGTGGATGCTTTGCTACTACTCCGAAGGCTGCTGCTGAAGTTGTTTGGTCATTCGTAACAGGAGACTTAATGGTAGCAAGAACCGAAGTAATGGATTTGGATGAAGAAGTCTATCGCAAAGGTGAATGGAAAGTTCGAATGTATGGCGAGGCTTTCACTCCTGCAAGTCCACGCTGGATGCAAGGAGCAAAAGAACAAGTTCAGAGAGAATCTGAAGAAGAAACTCTAGAGGCGATGGCGCTGCACATATCTAGCCTAATCGAAGAAGACCCTGATTTGATGATAGTCTGGGGTAGCGGAGGTACTTTGAGGCAAATGTGCAAGCAACTTGGACACGATTCAACACTACTTGGAATCGATATTCAGCACGCAGGAGAAATCTATCAAGATCTCAACGAAGAAGGGCTACTCAAACGTTTGCAATCTCATGCTGGAAGCATGCTACTTCTGCTTTCTCCGATGGGAGGACAAGGGTTCTTGATTGGACGTGGAAATCTGCAATTATCTCCTGATGTATTGCGAGCGATTGGAATCGACAATATTCTTGGCATCGCAACTCCTGCTAAATTGCTTGGACTAAATGAACTGCGAATCGATACTGGAGATGAGGAACTCGATACTGAAATTCGTGCTAAGAAATACCTCAAAGTTCTCCAAGGCTATCGAACCACTCGGGTAATTCGTGTTGCTGCTGATTAAAGAATGGAAAGATTGACTGAAGCAGAGGGTACAGAGTGAGCGGCAATTTTCACAAGCACAAGCCAAATTTTGAATTG
>CAZEXE010000024.1:0-25394 GCA_964516645.1 uncultured Candidatus Poseidoniales archaeon | reverse complement strand
GATTCTCGATTATGTTCGAACCATCCTACGCATTTCTCTGGAAGGATCATGTCGATTGATGATGATTCAGGAAGAACCAACCAACCTTCTGGGGTTTGTGCAGGGCCATCATCCCCTATCCATGTTATCGATTTGAATACCTTGTAGTCCTTCCAAGTCTCTTGTTCAGAAGGTGAAAGTACACGGCAGAACCGCTTCAATTCATCAATCGGATTTTTTGAGACTACTACTCGCTCATAATTGCCTTCCACTTCGCTTGGGATACGAAGTCCTTCAATCACGAAATCACAACCCATTGCTTGTGTGATTATTTCTCTGCGTGAATTTATGTCTCTCACTGGCATCAAATTTCTGAGCCGAGAACGCGTGGATGCATTTACTGCATGTGTAGCAATACTGGCGACCAATTCTTTGTGCAATCTTAATGATTCAGGTGTGGCTAGAAAATTCTCGATTCCATTGAGGGAACGTGCTAGATTGTCTGCTCGCTTGAGAGATACTCCCTCGACTTCAGCAATGATTTCGGTTTGACCATCTGCTAGCAATTGCAAGACCTTGTCTTCAGTACCAAAATGGTCTGTTAATTTCCTTGCTAAGCCTGCACCAACTCCGGGTAAAGCCTTCAGAACCATGAACAAAATCGTTTGCCAAGAGGTTTTGAAGATAGGGGTAGCACAACCCTCTACTTTCACTTTCTCATCACTGGTTGGCTGGTCCATAGACCGGCATCTCGACCTCGAGAGCAAATAGTGGGTCAGGGTCACTTGAGTCGTGATATGCCACTATTACTCCACCATCATTGAGAATAGCCAATGAAGCGAAATCAAAACGAATGTCATTGCCTGCACCACTGGTCGAATCTAGGTCGCCCAGTCCAATGTAAGTTAGGGAGTCAGGAATCATAGATTCAGAGTAATCCCTTACATGATAAAGAGTGTCTACATCTGGTCCCTCAGATGATTGATATCTCACATTCAAAACGAAGAGATCCAAGGCACCATTTGCTTGGAATTCCCATTCCTCAATTTCAGCCCAATTGGAGTCAGAATAGTTCTGTGTTGCCCAAGTTGTTCCACCATCATAAGAGAGATGGTGAGTGAATGTAGTGCCCGCTAGGCTGACGCAGTGTAGCGCACCTGTTGAATCAAGTTGACAATATTCGCTTGGGAATTGGACATCGTGCTTATTCCAGTTCAAGGACGTGTCAAGGAAAGCAGAACTACCGTCACTGAAGTATTGCGGGAAGTATAACCCTCCGCTAGGAACAGGGAATGACCTCATCTCTTTGTGAGGTTTGTTTACATCATAGTATGCAGGTAAGTCAGAGAAGTTTAGATTGACATCTTCTGCTCCGGGATTGGAATTGCGTCCAGCGAATTGGAAGTTGTAGTAATTCAATCCATCAACGCTGATTTGGCCACCCGCATTCTGGGTTTGGTGCCAGAAATTGGACACGACTAGGCTTGCCCATTCGCCACTCCCGATGTTTGATGTGATTGGGCCAACCACCTCAACTTGCCATGACCTATCATAGAATGGCTCGGTCATTCTGTTGTAACACCATGACCATTCATCCTCAGATTCATCGTATAGAATAGCATAGAATTTGTCGAGTTTTCCATCAGCTCCGATGTATGGGAACCAAGACATTGAGATAATGTCGCCATTGGTTGCCTGCACAATACTACCTTCTCCAAGACCTTCTTGTCCTGGATTGGTTGGCACCGGAGTTCTGCACATTGGGTCAGTAAATACGCCTGGAACATAGGTGTCCCACTCATGGCCTCTATCATGTGACCACACAGGGTATTCCCCACCGATATTCAGAATGGTTCCCTCAATGGAGGTAGCGATATAGTGCTCACAACAATTTCCGCCGTAATTTTTGTCGAAAACCGCCCATGTTGTGTTAGTGCTTTGATTCATGTTCAAATCGATTGTTGTAAATTGCCACGGGTCAATTGCTGGTTGCGGGTCAATGATTTCATAATCTGACCAGATTGGAAGAATTTCTTCTTCTTCCTCAACATTGGTTTCTGTGCCACCGAAACAACCTGCGAGTAGAGTTGTTAGAGCGAGCAGAATTGCTAATGCGGCTCTATTCATATCATGACCTCGAGACATTATACCAAATTGTAGAACCGTCGACTTCGAACGATTCTCCACTGCCTTCTCCAGAGTTGAAAGCCGCTTTGCTTGCTCTTGTTTCACTGACAATCCAAGCGCGGTCTTCTTCGAATAAATCAGGGGCATCCTTCATCCAAACTTCGAGAGAAATTGTATCTTCAATTGCCAAATTCAAATCTTTTCTTGCTGCTTGAATTCTTCTTGTAATATCACGGGCCAGTCCCTTTGAGAGAAGTTCAGGATTATCACTCATATCCAAAACCAAGGATACTGATGAGTCTGCGATTTGCACGGTCTGTGCAGCATATCCTTCTCTTTCAACTCGGCGCAACTCAATGTCTTCTTCGCCAACATCATATCCTGCAATCACCAAGTTACCTGCTTCGATGCTTGCAAGCATCGCTTCGCTATCACCATCAGCGATTCCTTGTAGAACCGCAGGCAAATCTTGTCTGCACTTTGCACCCAATGACCGGCGGTTAGGTACAACTTCGATCTTTTGGAACCGGTCTAAGTCCTTCTCTAGGGAGATGACTTCTACATTCAATTCCTCTGCTAAGATTTCGTGGAATGCTGAAAGGTCTGGTCCACTGACAATCCATCCTTCTGCACATGGAAGTCTTTGTCTACGGTCTGCATCAACTCTGATTCTTCGCCCGGTCTCTGCGAGTTCGCGAACCAATGCCATGGTCTGGATAAGTTCCGAATCAACATTGCCGGATTCCGGCCAGTCTGCTAGGTGAACAGAGGTACCTTCCAAGTTACGATGAATTGCATCCGACATGAATGGCGAAACTGGAGCCATTAGGCGCGAAACGGTTACCAGAACGGTATGAAGAGTGTGCTGACAAGCAAGTTTGTCTTCGCTATCGGCTTCATCCCACAGTCTTCGACGTGATCTTCGCACATACCAATTTGAGACATCATTGACAACGAAATCTTCGATATCTCTGCACGCTTTATGGAAATCCCATTCCTCGAATTGTTTGGTTGCACCTTCAACAATTTCTGCAAGTCTTGACAATACCCAATCATCCAGAGGTGCATTCTTGCCCTTAGGAGAGGAAGAAGGGTCAAAGCCGTCGAGTGCAGCATAATCTGCATGGAATCTGTGGATGTTCCATAGTGTCAAGAACATCTTTCCATAGGTTTCTCGCACCCCATTTGTGTCGAATTTGAGAGGGTTCCATGGTGCTCCTGCAGTTACCATGTACCAGCGAGTAGCATCCGCACCTTCTCGGTTGAAATGGTCCCAAGGGTCGACGATATTGCCTTTAGATTTCGACATTTTCTTGCCTTCAGCATCTAAAATTAGGCCAAGTGAAAGACATCTCTTGTAACAGATTGAATCGAAAACAGTTGTACTGACCGCCAATAGAGTGTAGAACCAACCTCTGGTTTGGTCAACACCTTCACAGATGTAATCAATAGGGAAATTGTTCGCGAATTTGCCTTCTTCACCGAATGGGTGATGCCATTGTGCGAAAGAAGCACAACCAGAATCAAACCAACAATCCATAACGAATGGTTCTCTTTTCATGTCTCCACTACATTGGGTACAAACAAGAATTGTATCGTCGACAAATGGGCGGTGTAAGTCTTCAGCAACTGGGCTACCTTCTTTGGCCATACTTGCCATTTCTTCAGTTGAACCAATACAATGCTGATGATTACATTCTGTACAAATCCAAACAGGTAATGGTGTCCCCCAATATCTTTCACGACTGATTGCCCAGTCCTTGACATTACGTAGCCATTCTCCGAATCTTCCTTCGCCAACCCAATCTGGTGCCCATTCAACTTGAGAATTAAATTCGAGTAACATTTCTTTGACAGCAGTCATTCGAACGAACCATGAATCCATTGCATAGTAGAGTAGAGGATGCCCGGTTCTCCAACAATGTGGATAATCGTGAACATACATTTTCTCTCTGTAAAGCAGACCCGAATCATGCAATAACTCGATGATTTTTTCATCACAATCTTTGACATAGCGTCCATCTAGTTGCGGGTGAATTCCTGTAAGGAATGCCCCATCGATACCAACGGTATGTTGTGCAGGTAACCCCACTTCCATTCCCAAGTTGTAGTCATCTTCACCGTACATTACAGCGGTGTGAACTACACCAGTACCATCGGTTGTAGTGACCCAATCAGCACCGATTACAGTCCAACCAGTCTTTGATCCATTTCTGTCGACAGCATCGGGGAATAATGGTTCATATGAACGTCCAATCAAGTCGCTTCCAGGGAAGGTTTCCACCTCTTCACAGTGGTGTCGAATTACTTCCTTGAACAAATCCTTTGCCAAAATCAATTCTTCACCGATTTCAGCTCCACCATGACCTTCCCAATTCTCAGGTTTTGATGTCACACGGATACGTACATATTCGACATCCGGACCAACTGCAAGTCCTACATTTCCCGGTAATGTCCAAGGCGTAGTAGTCCATGCAAGGATGGAAGCATTTGTATCTTCAAGTTTGAATTTCACATAGACAGAAGCTTCTTCCACCTCTTTGTATCCAAGAGCAACTTCGTGGCTAGAGTACGAAGTTCCAGTTTGAGGGCAATATGGAAGGACCTTGTATCCGCGATACAATAGGCCCTTTTCAAACATAATTTTTAACGCCCACCAGCATGATTCAATATATTCATTGTGGAGGGTAACATATGGGTCGTCAAGGTCACACCAGTAAGCCATTCTTTCAGTCATTTCTCTCCATGCAGCCTCATAGGTCCAAACCGATTCACGACATTCTTTGTTGAACTCTTCCATTCCGAATGCTTCAATCGCTTCGTTGCTCATTAAATCCAGGCGCTTTTGCACTTCGATTTCTACCGGTAGCCCGTGTGTATCCCAACCGCCCTTTCTTTCGACGAAATTACCTTGCATCGTTTTCCATCTACAGACGAGATCTTTGTAGGTTCTTGCAACTACGTGATGGATACCCGGTTTGCCGTTTGCAGTAGGCGGCCCCTCTAGGAAAATGAATGGTTCACCATCGACTCTGTTGTCCACAGTAGCCTCGAATAACTTCTCATTTTGCCAAGTGGAAAGAAGTCCAGTTTCTAGGGCAACCGAATCTAATTCGCTGGTCGCATTAGGAGTGGCCATGAGCCATGCGAGATGTGAACATGTCTTGAAACAGTCGTTTCAACATTATTTGCCATTTTCTGTAAAACTCCACTTCGTAGAAGTGGTTTGAAGGGGTTGCTTTGAATTACATTGAGTTCATCCAGTGAGCGCATGGCGTCACTAAATAGGGGGGTTCAGGCGTTCGCGCTAAGTCTCTTATTCCTACTTTCAGGCCCGCTGTCGCAGTTTTCTTTACCTAGTCCGCCAGATGTTGAATTGGATTCAACAGGAGTCCATTTTAGTGGGGGTGCACAATCTAGTGAAGTTGTAATTCCGGGGGCCGGCTTAATTGGAACTGGGCCGTCTCTATCTCTGGATGCAACTCATGCTTTGCAAACGATTTCATTTTCAGTTGCCGCAGGAGATGATACCCGTGCAACGGGTTTTGATTGGTCAGATTGGGACCAATCCGGTTTTTCGAAACAAGGTTTGATGGCTGATGATGATGGAGCTTTGATACTTGGTTTCCAAGGCGTAAATTGGGATTTTGATAAGAACACAAATGGCTGGACATCCTCTAACTCAAATTATGGTCAACGAAATACAGCATCCACTTGTGGAATGAGTGGAGGAAGCGGGGCTTCTTGGTGGACAAGGGGTGGTGCTGTAACAGTCACCAGTCCTCAAGTAAACTTAGCAGGTCACAATGGTTTGTCGGTTCAAGCGTGGCTAAAGCAAGGGAATTACCAATGTGGAGAAGAGCCAGATTCAAACGAGAATTTCTATCTTGAATACAAGAACTCCAACAACGGTTGGACCCAGATTCAATATTTGCCAGGTTCAACTTCTGGTGGCACTGTAACCAATGTAAACTACAATCTTCCTTCCAATGCTTACCACTCAAGCTTCCAAATTAGAGCGCGTCAGAATTCCGGTTCTGGGACCTGTTGTGATTACTGGTTCTTTGATGATATCATCATTCCGGGAACCAGCGGAGCAAACTTGACTACTCGCTCGTTTGGTTGGTCTTCGAGTGCTCACGAACATATCGATGAAGGTAGATACTCACCGGTATTCATAGATGCGATTATCCCAGATGATGCGTATCTAAATTGGACAGTAATCGATGCTGATACGAATAATCCAATACCTGGCCTAATCAATCGCTCAGGACAATGGGTTGATCTCTCTGTTGTCGATTGGAAAACACACAAATCTCTACGACTTAATCTTGAGTTCGCATCAACTCCACAAGGAGACTCTCCAAGATTGTTCGGAATCTCTGGAGGAGGGAAGTACTACGATGGATTCAATTCAAACCCTGAGGATATTGGCTGGTCATTCCATGATTCTAGTTGGAGTGACACATCGTTTGTTATGTCTGGAAATATCAATTCCACTTTGCTATCTCCTGAATTTGATATCAACATGCCGTTCTCATCTTACAAATTCCAATCTGCAATTCAAGGTGATGTGATGACCTATGTTTCCTTGGATCGTGGAAATTGGACACAAATAAACGCCTCTTCACAAAGAGTGGATTTGGATAGCCCTGCTTCGATTATTCAATTCCAATACCAAGGTTTGACAAATGGTTGGTCGATTGATGATATCCAAATGCAATTGTATCCAAGTAGTGCGATTAATTCACCCCGAATGGATATCGATAACGATGGAAGGAATGAATGGTCTGCCTCAAGTGAAGGTATTGGCACATGGGGCAACCAAGATGTATTCATTGACGGAAACTCGACTTCGACTTTCACAGTAGGATTGAATCCGACTTCATGGCATAACTTGCTGGTGCCTAAAGATGCGAAATCTTTCGAGGTTTCTGTTGACGATGTTGGTACAGTTGGTCTGGGGATTCAGACAATTGCTCTATGGGTGGGCAATGTTATGATTGCCCAAACTGGAGGCACTGGATATGTTGAGGGGTTACGATTATCGCTCAATGAATCAGAACTTGATACGCTAAATTATGAAACCGATACTTCAGCTCCGGTGAAAATTGTCGGTGGTACCGAATTCATTCTTGCGAGAATCGAATTGATTTCCGATGCTGGAACACAAAGGCTTGCAGGCCTAAGCATTGGATATGATGCTGAAGACACAGTTTCTGCTACTGCAATCGAAGAACTGGTCCTTGCTATGAATAGGGCCCGATTAGATCCAAACAAGGCGGCTAACTTGCCTTTGACTTTTACAGCAGATTCATCTTGTACCCTTGAAGTCGCAATTATTTCTTCAACATCATCGGGAGACGTGTCTATGGGTCCTCTAACATGGACCAATGATTCTCAAACATTAACGCCATCTCAGATGTGGCGTGAGGTCAATACAAGAGCACAAACTCATTCTTCATCTCCGCACAGGCTGATTGTGAATATGTACTCAGACGATATGTCTGCAATGTGGTTCATACCTATTTTGGGTGGAAATACCATAACGACTGGTGATGATGATTTGCTAATATTCTCCGATGCGGGAATCACTCACAATGAATCGGGTGGAATTCACGATTTGATGACCAGTTTCAGGACTGCTCAATCTTTTGATGATCAATCGAATCTGAGATTCGAGACCCGTGTGCAATTAACCAATGGCGTAGTTTCTATGCCCGCGATAAGAACTTGGAATAGTCCAGCGATTGACAATGATATGAGAATTGAATCTATGGCGATTTACACAGATAGAGGAATCGTTGCATCAGATTCGACATATCTGATGGCTGAAGAAAATTTGACTTTCAATATCGATATTGGATTTGAAAACGGCGAAGCGGATGAAAAACCATTCCCTGGTGAATATGAATTACAACTTACCAGAAACGGCAATCTGCTTGCTAACACTACTGGATATGAGGGTGCCGAATGGATTGTTCAAACAAAGACTCCTTTCACAAGTGGCAATGTGACTTACGAAGTACAAATCACTCCTCTTGCAGGCGGTGGAGAAGGAGAGCCAGTCATCCTCAATCGAACATTCATTATCGACCCATTGGCTCCTGTTGTTACCGGTGCAAATATTCGCTACTTTGACCATTTGCAATCGTCAGCTAATCAGCAAGTGATTATCAATATCACAGACCAACCGGTACTACCTACAGATGTAACTCTAATGTTGTGGACCGAGTGGGCAACCGATTACAACGAAGATGGATGGCCAAATGAAGGAGAATTCATCTCAAGAACGATGTCAAATCCGATTGACCTCGACCAAAACTATGGGATTTACCAAGCGATTATCGATGATACCGCTGCTTATCCTGGGGAGAAGGTAGCGGGCTATGTTGTAGGAAGCGACCCTTCCGGTTATGTTCTTCTTGGAGGGGGTTCAGAATTGCTAGATGACCATTTGTTCATGTATCAAATCTTGAATGATGGAACGCCCTTAATCGATAGTGATGGGTTCGAATGGACCGAGGGTCGTCGTGCTTGGTTACACCCTGGCCAAACATATGGCCTAAACATTTCATTTACTGAGTTAAATGGTATTTCTGACATTGATGAAATCGAGGTTTCTCTAGCAGATAATATTCCAAGTGATAGGCTAACCTTGAGGTGGGATTCAAGCACAAGACAATGCTATAGTGATACAATTCACATCGTAGTTTCATCTTGTAAGGTCAACGACCAAAATGGTTTGACTCCTGGACCATATGATCAAGATTTGGTACTATATCTCGAAATCGTACCTCAATGGACACTACCTGATTTGGGGGACACAAGAAGAGAGCCCATCGTCAAAATTAACGACAGGGCGGGCAATGAAGACGTAGCATCTTTCCCACAAAACCGATGGAGGTTCTCGGCTGAAATGATGATTCCTACCAATCTATCTTTATGGGTTGAAAACGGAGCATTGAACGATGATGGCGCAAGAGTTTCACCAGGTTCTTCAATCGAATTATCTGGAAACGTATTGTTTGTCCAAAGCCTTGAGAGGCCACAGTTCGATTGTGAAATTGAAGTTCGTCTAAATGGAGTGAAGACACCAACAATTGCAATCGATGGATTATTCACCGCATCACTGAGTGCACCGATAATATCTGGACAACATGCAATGACTTGGAATGTGGATTGTATGCCGGAGCAAGGCATTGATATGACGAGTCCAACCGAGGCTGTAATGTGGATTCTTGTGGATGCAATTGGTCCGCAAGTGGTCGAATTTTCATCACCACGTGAATCATCCATTCTCGAAACAGAAGAACACTTTGTCAGGGTAATAATATCTGAAAATTATGGTATTGATGCTAATTCAGTCGAGTTGATTTGGTGGGTTACTGTGAAAGGGCAAAACGATGCGATAGTTTCAGGTTCTACCCATCTTGAATTAGATGGAAATGAGAGTGCAGGCCTCCGTCTTGAATTCACTGGAACTATCGATTTATCTGGAATTGATTCAGAGTTCTTGCACGAGCAAGTCGTCCTCAAGATGCGATTTGAAGGTAGGGACATAACTGGAAACCAATTCGAACGAGATGGCAATAGCGAAGCATTCCCTGCAGGAGTGTGGAATCTTGAACATTTCACCCCAGAGTTCTCACTTGAGCAAAGTGGAATTGAATTATCAAAGTCGAATATAGAAGTAGATGAAACTACAATTGTTCAAGTTCACATCCGTAACGACGGAATGCTCGGCGGTGAAGCTGAAGTTCTGGTAGAGGTGGTTGACTTAATTGGCGAGCGCACACAGTTGATCAAGACCTCAGTCCACGTTGAAGCACAATCAGTGTCCACATTAGTTGTTGATTGGAGGCCTGATACACCTGGAATGCAAAGGATTGAAGTCACACTAAGTGAAACTACTGACAAATCAGAGTTTGTAGATGTCAAGCCGACAAGGGAAAGAGGCTTCCTTGAGGATGCTATTGGAGCAACAAATCCTTGGATATTGGGTATGACGATGACGATGATTTGTATTGGATTATTGTTCTTGTTATCATGGATGAGAGTCGCTACTGCAAAGCAAGGTGAATCTGATTTGGAATGGGAATTCGAAGATGAAGAATTCGAAGATGAAGATTAGAATCGGATTTTTGTGAATAGGTGAGTATATGGCTTCAAAAATCGCTTTGTTGCAGGCAAACCCGATTGTAGGAGATATTAGTGGTAATGCTGAGATGATTTGCGAACTAGCGAAATTAGCAGCACAAGCAGGGGCGAGTTTTGCAGTAACCACTGAGTTGGTGATTAGCGGTTATCCTCCAAGAGACCTATTGCTTCAGACCGATTTCATCAATGAATGCCATAATGTTGCTAGCGCTTTACAAACGGACATCCCTGTTTTGGTTGGAACCCCAGTTCCTCCAACTTCAGACCGTTCCTTGCCGGGCAACGGAGTGGTTAGGGCTGGTGATGCGGTTCGAGAGGTAACAAGAAAACAATTGTTACCAACATACGATGTTTTCGATGAAGCTCGCTATTTCGAAGCGGATGAAAGACCAGGTATCGCACGCACAATTGCGGGATTAGATATCGGAGTTACAATTTGTGAGGATGCTTGGCAACATTGTGGTGCTACTCCTAACGATTATGATAGCGACCCAATCGCACAAATCGTAGAGTGGGGTCGGCAAGGAGTTGTTTTAGATGCAACTGTGAACTTGTCAGCCTCACCTTATCACGCAAATAAATCTGGAATCAGGATTGCGGTTGCACGTAGTGCAGCCTCTTCTCTCAACCACCCATTCTTACTGGCTAATCAAGTAGGAGGAAATGATGATCTTCTATTCGATGGGCGTTCAATCATCGCTTGGCCTGATGGTACAGTTGTAATTGGACCAGCATGGTCGCAAGGTGTATTGCTTACCGATTTATCCAATCCAGAGGCTTGTACTTGGTTGGGTGAAGGCGAGATTACAGTTCTTGGGCCAAATGAGGAATTAGAAGAGAATGATGAAGATTTGTTAGACGCAATTATCATCGGACTTTCCGATTATTGTAGTAAGAGTGGGATTTCAAAAATCGTTCTGGGACTATCTGGAGGAATCGACTCTGCATTAGCTGCATGCGTAGCAAGTGCAGCGGTAGGTGCACAAAATGTCACCGGAATTTCAATGCCATCAAGACATTCAAGTCAGCATAGTATTGATGATGCAAAGGCTACTGCTGAAGCCTTAGGACTCAATTTCTCAATTCAACCTATTACCGATTTGCATGATGCTACCGACACTGCTCTTTCTGATATTCTGGAAGGAGGGCATCCGGTTGCAGGTGAAAATTTGCAAGCAAGGTTGCGAGGTCTCATCGTAATGGCTCATGCAAATGCACATGGTGCTATGGCTATAGCAACCGGAAACAAATCTGAACTGGGACAAGGATACTGTACTTTGTATGGAGATATGGCAGGAGGTTATGCTCCTCTAGGAGATTTGTACAAGATGGAAGTATATGCGTTAGCGAGGCAGTTCAACAAGCGAATGGGCATTGAAGCTGTAACCCAATCAACTCTAACTAAACCGCCAAGTGCAGAATTAGCGCCTGACCAGAAGGACGAAGATAGCCTACCACCATATCCCGTGCTAGATGATATTCTACGTTTACACATCGAAGAAGGCTTAGATGCTACAGAAATCACTGCTAAAGGGCATGACGGCAAGACTGTCAGAGAGGTCTTGATGCGATTGGCAAAGAACGAACATAAGCGCTGGCAAATGCCGCCAGCACCCCGTGTGTCTAAGCGAGCATTTGGCCAAGGTTGGCGACAACCATTAGCCGCTCGTCACGATTGGCGTCAATGAATGATTATCCATTCATCACTCAAAACACCGTGAGCCCAACCATACATCTCTAGTCCGAGAGAAGAATCATCTGCGATGAAGAATACGAAGTTTTCACCAACCCACAGTTCTCCATGCACCCCTGAATCGAGATTTCCGGAGTCGTGGTCCCACAATAATTCCAATCCATCCTCTGTTATGAGATGTAGTTGCCCACCCTGAGCGGGGTCATCGATTAGAGTGATCAATTCGTTGCCTACGACTGCGAGATGTGAAGGATTAGAGGAATCCATCCCCGCAATATGGTCTGAATGCAACCAAGCATCTTCTCCGTTACTAGCACACAACTCATATCCAACAGTCGGAATGCCACATGTGAACCAAAGTGTATCATTATGAATTATCCAATCGGAATCTTGAGCGATGTTTTGTATGGTTGAATTCAATTCACTAAGGCTTAGTGAACTCATATTGAATGCATAGAGTCCATCCGAATCAAACAAGACATTCTCTCCTAGAATTGTTGGGTTGATTATCTGGCCTGGCATACTCTGTAATTGTGTAGTCATGCGTTCAAGACCCGCTGCATTTGCTCTGTGTAATTGAGGTCCATTGCTATCGCTTGAAGCGATAAACCAGTAGTATCCGTCTATGAAAGCAGCATCTGAATGAATTTCGCCATTCAGAATATTTCCATCTAGAGAAATTCCGAGTACAGAATTGTAAATCAAGACTTGATTGACCGAAGTCAAATTAGAATAGGTTCCTGAAATCAAAGTTTCAGATTCGGAAAAGATGATGATTCCATTTTGGTGATGTAATACTAAATCATCACCAACTTCCAGCAGTTCATCACCTTGTTGAATCGATGAAGTGAGATTGGTCTCCCTCCAAAGAGACTCTCCATTACTTGACCACAATTGGGCCCCAGTACCATCATCAGCATCAAACCAAATCCGTTCTTCATGTTCAATGAATCCTAAGATTGAACCGGGCAAGAAATCTATGCTATCAGAAATTTGCACAACCTGCGCCTCCTCAATTTTGTAAAGCAAGCAATTGCCGTCTCGTGCCGCAGCGAAAACGAATAATCCCTGATAGGCATGTCCGCCATTACATGCTGTCGAGAACGAATCACCAGAGTTAGGATGGATATCGGTCAGCCGTCCACTGGTTAGATTTTCAAAGCAGATTTTGATGCTTGAATCAACAATGCCTGAGGTTGAGTTATTTCCCATCTCAATTATTGCGGATTGCGGGCAAGGGCCGTATTTTCCGGTATAAGATTCAATGAAAGAAGAGGTTCCAATCAGACCATCAGTACCATTCACGCCATCGATTCCATCAGTGCCATTGTATCCCCAATATCCTCGATTTCCCATCGGTCCAGGCTGGCCTTGCTTACCATGGCATACGTTTTTGATGTCGGAGATTTCCTCAGCATCCAATTCCCCATCCTCATCAATATCAAGGCCAAGTTGGATACTAAATCCGCCTTCTTCACAGCCATGAGTGCCGTATAGTGAGCCAATTGTTGATAGCGAAGAATCACCATCGCTACCTGATTTCAATTGGTCCAAGTCACTTGTATAGTATAGAGCGAGACTACTCAATACCAGTGAAATCACAATAGAAGATATTGCGAGGAATTTCATTATTTTTTGCTTCTTTGAGGGTTTTTTGTCCTTCATATTTCGTACACATACTTCTGGAATTAGAGAGTATTCCCTACAAAGTGTTCAAGGTAGTGTTTCTCTACCCCCTGTTCATGGAGTTGCCCGAAAGACTCGCCACAATGCTTTCGGGCGCTGAAGGCCTGACTCGGCAAAAGGCAGCTAGATTGGTAATTGATTTAGCAATAACCGCAGGCGCTGATGGCTTCATAGAAGTCAATCATAGTCATGTTTCGGGAGTCTCAGTGATTACGGGCGGCCATGGTCTGAGAAGATTCCTTGCCGATTTGGCTGGTGAAGGTTCAGTTGTAATTCCTACTACTTTGAACTCAGCAGGTTGCGACAAAAGAAAGATGGAAGAGATGGATATCGATTATCCTGATTTCTTAGAACAGCAATTTGAGATCATCACCGCCTATGAAAAATTGGGAATAGAAGCAACCCTGTCATGTACTCCTTACGATAGAGGAATCGAAGGAGAATCTGGAATTGCATCTTGGGCAGAATCCAATGCAGTCGCATTTTCTAATTCATGGACCGATTTGGTGACAAACCGTGAATCGGGTTTGTCTGCCTTAGCCACTGCCCTAACTGGTTATGCGCCAAAATGGGGATTACACCTTGAGGAAAACCGTGTGCCGAATATTGTAGTAGATGTCGAATGTGAACTATTTTCACTTGCAGATTGGTCAATTTTAGGAGATTGGATTGGCAAGCAGGTGAGACCAGGATGGAACATCCCATATGGGCCAATGCCATTGATTCGCGGCCTGCCATCATACATCAGTTTCGCATCGAAGAAAGCGCTTACCGCTGCTGCAGCAAATTATGGCTGTGCTATGTTGTGGGCGGAAGGCCATACTGCCACTCCTGAGTTGAGTGGTGAGGAAGAGTCACTCATTTTTACTGAAACAGATTTGGCTGCAAGATATGAAGAACTTGCACCTAAGGGCCAAGTTGATTTGGTGGTAATCGGCTGCCCTCAAGCGAGTCTTGAGGAGATTAGAATCACTGCTGCTGCGGTGCGTGCGCATAGTGAAATGGGCCTATTGATTCCAAACAATCGCCTATGGGTATTTACATCCAGCCACAATTACGAGTTAGCCGAAGCAGATGGCTCAATCGGTATACTCGAAGAAGCAGGTGCAGTTATTTTGCAAGATACATGCCCAGAAGTAACACCTTACAATCGTAATCACTACAACCACTTGATGACAAATTCACTCAAAGCAGAACACTATCTGACCAGCGGTTTGAACAAGATGCCGACATCGGTAGGAACCATTCAGGATTGTATCGCGCATGTCTTCAATCCCGATTTGAGTAAGGGCGAAGTTACACAATTACAACCCAAAGCCCAACCACAACACGCTTCAGCAAAAGCACAGCAATCCGGTGAATGTTCGATAAAAGGCGGTGGCCTAGATTCTCAAGGAGACTGGGTTGTGGAAGGAAAAGCCATGGTAACCGACGTTGCAATCACATATCTTGGGTATGTCAACAGAGATAGTGGCGTAATTGAAGAAGTGGGACATCCATTGGATGGTCAAGCGATAGAGGACAAGATTCTGATTTATCCAAAGGGTTCTGGTTCAACAGTTGCACCATATGTGTTGATGGGACTAATCTATACGGGCAAAGGTCCCAAGGCCATCGTAAATCGTGATGTATGTTCTCTAACTTTACCTGCATGCAGTTTGCTTGACCTACCTTATGCTCATGGATTCGAAGAAGATCCATGTCTCGCAGTAAATGATGGTGATTTGGTACGAATTAGTAAGATGGGTAGCGAAGTTACACTAGAGGTTCTAGGGCGCGCAGGTGAGTAAATGCGAGTTCTTGTTACAGGAGGAGCTGGTTTTCTCGGCTCACATTTGGTTGATGCTCTAGTTGCTAGGGGCGATGAGGTAATGATTTTGGATGATTTATCCAGAGGCTCAAAATCACATATAAATCCAGCATCCCAATTCATCCAAGGTGATGTTCGCTTGCTTGCGGATTGGCAAAAAGCGTGTGAAGATTTCTCTCCCGATGTCATTCATCATTTGGCAGCAGTTAATGGAACTCGAAGGTTTCACAAAGAAGCGGATTTAGTCGTAGATGTAAATGTAAATGGAACTCGAAATGCTTTACAGTATGCTCGTAAGTTCAGTTCTAGACTTGTATTCTATTCCTCCCCTGAAGCATTTGGAGAGCAAGAAGATATGCCATTGACCAATGATTCTTCTAGCCTATTTACTCCTGCTCATTTGCACCAACGCCATTCATATGGTACATCAAAGCACATTGGAGAACTTCTATGTCAGTTCGAACTTAGAAAAGGATTGGACGTTAGAATTGTCCGTCCCTGCAATGTTTACGGGCCTAGATTACATGATGATGATAACGGTCAAGTTGTCTCAATGATGATGGCCGCAAACCCAATCATTGTACATGGTGATGGGGTGCAAACCCGTAGCCTGACTTGGGTAGGAGATGTGATTGAGGGGTTGCTGAAGGTTGCTGATACTGAAGGTATTTCTGGGCAATCATTCAACCTAGGTTCAACCGATGAAATTACCATGCTTGAATTAGCGAGTAAAATCGCCATCCTGAGAGATGTTGAGGTTACACATGGCGAGTCAAATCACGGAGATAGTAGGCGCAGACTTCCCGATGTTTCAATGAATGAAGCAATCGATTGGTACGCTTCAACATCTTTGGATGAAGGGCTATCTCAACTCCTGTGATGAGTTGCGATATGACTCCAATCAATTGGGCTTGGAGTTAGCCTGTCCATGCCATGCTGGCAAAGAAGTGACAATCCTTCTTCAGGTGGAAGATAGGATGGGACAATCATACTCTCGACTCTAAGAGTCAATAGTCGGGCAACTGCTCCCTCTGGTAATGGATTGTCCTCAATCAATTTGCACTTCATCACAACAACTGCTAACGGATGAATTGGCCCTTCACTATCAAGGAGTTCCCATTCACTTCCTTCAATCGGGCTACCGGCTATGTCTGCATCTTGAGCAGATTTACTAGATGGGGCAAGGAATTGTAGTTCACAATCCTTGTTTTCTTTGAGATTAAGGTAAGTATCCCTTTGTCTCCCTTCACGGTCTTGCGAGAGAGACATCACTACTAATGGAGGAGAATTTGATACAACTGATATGCTGGTAATTGGTGCGATATTTTCTCTACCGTTATTTCTAGTTGAAACCAAAGCAAGGGGGCGAGGAGAAGCCGCAGCAGCCAACCACTTCGCTCTACTCTCGTGATCTAATTCTTCAACGTCGATTTCCATTTCAGCCTTAGCGAAGTTTCTTTCGAACCAATGGTCAAGGTCACCTTTCTCAACTTCTTCTAGCGCATATTGAGTGTAATTTCGATAAGCGCTCCATTCAGCGATAATTTCAGCATCATCGCCTCTCTCTTGTTTTCTAGTGATGGAAGAATCAGCATACTCTATGCACCTTTTCAGGAAGTCACAAACAGATTGTTTACTCATCACCCAACCTCCTAGATTGATATTCGTCAAGCATCATTAGATACTTAGCAGGATTTCCTGCCCATACCTGATTCATAGGAATATCTGTGGTCACCACTGCACCAGCCGCTACCACGCAACCTGCAAAGAGATGAACGCCTGCGACAATTGTTGCATTAGCTCCAATCACAACCCCATCCTCTACAATTACTGGAGACCATTTTCCTCCAGAAGGAGGGTGTCGGTCATTTGTGAGTGTGGCGTTTGGGCCAATGAATACATTATTTCCAATCACACATCCATCTGCAATATACGCAGAACCTTGGATTCTACAATCTTCTCCAATAACCACATCGCGACCAATGTGCGATAAGGCACCGATATTGGTTCCTTTGCCTATTGACTCACTTGCAACCATACAAGGTTGCCAAGCGACAGCGCCATTTGGCAATTCGACCTTACGGCCATTGAGGTCACTCATCAATTCCCAACTCTCGCATTAGCATTGAAACATGGCCTTTCGCCTTTACATTATAGCGGGCGAAGATTAGGTTTCCATCTTCACCAATAACGAATGTTGATCTAGCACATCCCATGTATTCTCTGCCGTAATTCATTTTCATTCTCCACGTTCCAAAAGCTTCGTGGATAGAGCCATCTTCATCCATCAATAATGGAAAGTTAATTCCTTGCTTTTCGATGAAATTTTCGTGACTTTTGACAGAATCTTTTGAAACTCCAAACACCTTGAATCCGTGTGAAGTTAAGCGAGCCATATCTTCTCTAAAATCACATGCTTGAATAGTGCATCCAGGTGTTGAATCCTTCGGATAAAAGTACAAAATCACCTTATTTCCTCCAGAAGTAATTTCTGTTAAATTATGTCTTTCTCCTTTCGAATCTAGGGTGTCAAAAAGGGGCGATTTGTCTCCTGTTTCAAGTGTAATAGGTTCTGCCATGGTTATGCCAATAAGTGATAGCAAATCAAGGCTTTCATTGTGTAAATTATTATCTAAATGCAACTACGTTATTCGCTTATGCAAAATGAATAGTATTGTAATCAAAACGCATCAAATCAGTAGTATCTAGCGATTGTCTTATAATCCGCCCCGTCCAACATAATCTCATGGCGGCTGGACGTATGTCACGAAGATGCCGCAAGTTCATGCGGCAAATTCACAAGGCTACCACCAGATATGGGCTGCAGGAAATCGCATCTAACATCCAAAGCGATTTAGATCGTCGCTACCTTTCATACGAGGAAGCATTGAACCTTGGAAACATTCTCCAAGATAGGGCAGATACTCTACCTGGTGACGAAATTGTTTACGCAGTTTCAGACCGTGACTCTTACCGCAGAACTCTCGAACTATATTTGCGGGATGGCGTATTAACTCAAGCCGAACAATTGTTGCTTTGGGAAGAGCGAAGAAGATTGGGTATTGGCGACCAAATTCACAACCAATTGATGGAGCAATTATTGGCGGTTTGGACTCGACAAGGCAAGTCGGTCCATATTCACGCATTCAAAGGAGGTATGGCTGATGTCTAATCGCAGAGTTGCCATCTCTATACTGGTACTTCTATTGGTACAAGTTACTGTACCAATTATTCCAGCGGATGCAACATCCGGTAGAACGACTCCCGACTTTTCCGTTTCAGTAATGACACTCTCCTCTGGTGGTTCAATAGACGATGCAGGCCAAATCAAATTGGCACCTGGCGACCATATCATCAGAATTGTTGTGTCAAATGATGGCTTGGCGGCTGGAACTGCAGTGCTCAACATCGCACACCAAGCCTCAGCATCTTCCGGAGAGACTCCGGTTACTTCGATTGATTTGGGAAGTATTAGTGCAGCGACCTCTTCAAATCCCATCCTGATTAATTGGACGGCTATGTCTGGTGATGGACAAACTCTGTTTGCAAGAGTTGTAGCTCCAGGAGATTCTGATACCTCGAATAATGAGAGAACAATGGATTTCGATGTCACGATGTACCATCTTGGAAATGTATTGGGGGACAATGTTCCAGGGCCAACTCCTGGATTTACAGATCTAAGACTTGACCATTCCGTACACGCTTACGAAGCCACAGTTAGAAATGATGGAGTAATGGATATCTCAGCGGTTTACGAATTGAATTTCACAGATAACTCCAATCCTAGCAACCAAGTATCTTACTGGTCAAATACTCTAATTCTGGAGCCTGGAAGTTTGTTATATCCTTCCAGCGGCTCAACATTATCAGTTTCATTCGATGCGAGTGCAATGCTAGGTTCATGGACAATGGCATCCAAGATTTACTTCAACGGAACTCTGTGGACTAATATGATTGTAGCAGATGTAATCACAGTTACATTCTCCGACTACATTATTGATTTGTCTACTCCGGGCGATAGAGCGATTGAGCCGGGAGCAACTACCACCCTAACATGGATTGTTTCCAATATAGGAAGCACAGATTCTTTGACAATAGAACTTGGTTCAGATTTGGGTTGGCACGATAATGGGCAGGATGGCAACACAATCACCATCAATGGTGGCGAATCGACAACAATCATCGTTCCAGTTACAGTTCCAGTTGATGCAGTAAAGCCAACTTTAGAAAATATTTATCTGAATCTTACCAGCACTTCACCTGACCCTTACACTGCACGTAGTGTGGCTCATGTGATGGTAGGTGACCAATATCAAGCAACTGTTATCGCCCCTGTAGGTCCTGTAACTGTAACTCCTGCTCAAACTTCTTCCTTGTTATTCACAATCGAGAACAGTGGAAATGTACCTGCTGCATTCAATATAGCAACTGGACTTTCTGCTGCAGCGGAAAATTGGCATATTGAATCTTCAGCGGCAATTACTGACATTATTCCAGTGGGAGCGAACGTCACCATTTCTGTTCAAGTCACACCTGCACCGATTTCTTCGCCATTAGATCCGGGTGAAAGGAACGCAGCAGGAGATAGTCTGTATGCCTGGGTTTCCGCAACTCCAGTTGAGGGAGGAATTCCAGCGCTCAATTCAACACAATTGGTAGTTAGGGCAGTTATTGCAGTCGACCCTGGTCCTGAAACCGAACAGATTATTTTGACTGAACAAGAATTGTTGCAGGCCAATGGTTCTGGGGGAATTGATAGGATTCTTTCACTATCAGTAGAGGTCCGTCACAATTTGGGAGGAGCAGTTACCGGTGGAGTCGATGCTAATGTCACAACTTCACCCCCTCTCTTTACTCCACAAAACAGCGGAGGAAATAATGAAGCCGTAAGATGGACAACTAATGTTACTCCAGATACAGTGTCCGGTTTGGAAGTTGGTGAAATATTCCAATCTTGGTTGGCGATAGATGGGCCGGGAGATGAGTTGCCGCTTGCTGGAGAATTAGTGGTTCCAGTTACTGCAACTCCAATATTGACTGCTAGCCAGCAAGCGAATGGAGTATTAGCAAGTAGTGTTACAAGAAACATTAGCATAATCATCCCAAGTGTTATTGATGGTGAAATCATTACTCAAGGGCCGCTTGACGCTGATGTAGGCAACCTCACCAACTTTACAATCAAGTTGGCGAATACAGGTAACGATCTTTCTTCTTATCGTTTGGTAATCGAAGACGACCTACCAGAATTATGGTCTGCTAGCATTGAGACCTCTGATGTAAATAATCCATCCATTGTATCAAACCTATCACCATCTATGGCCGACCATCCTGTTACTGGAAATGCTCACATTTCTAATGTTACTCTGAAGGTCACAACCGACCCTCAAGCCCCTGCTGACACGTTACAACCTTTGACGATAAGAGTGGAAGACAGAGATACTGGAGAGATACTTTCGTTAAACACATTAATGATTAGAGTTGAAGAATCGATTAATTTCGAATTACATCCCACAAATCACACGGTTGATTTGTCTCCATATGAAACGCCATTAACTAGAGTATTCATCAACAATACTGGAAACGTTGCTACTACATTCTTGATATGGTTGGATAATTCTCAATCTAACGATGTAGAATTCACTTTGGAATCTGCTACTGAAGTTGTGGTAGCGCCAGGGTATTCGGATTCTGTCAAAATCCGCCTAACTCCTGACACGGAAGCAAGTGCTGATGATATGCACATGACGACACTTTGGGTCGAAGCTGTTGGCGGTATGAACTTGTCAGCAAGTATTGTTGCAAATATTACAGCAGATCACCATCTTACAATCGATGTACAAGACCTCATTTCTGTGACACCTGGTGTCAATGAAACTATCGATGTTACATTTACCAATACTGGAAACCTCGAAGAATATCTTAATGTTACTGCAGTGGTTGAAGGCGGATGGGAGTCAAGTTGGGTAGATAGCCAAATCGTGTTGCCTATCAATGGAAGCCTTCAGAATGATTTGACAGTCACAATTCCTGCTCTAGGAGGCAACTATTCCTTAGCAAACGGTGATACCCACAATGTTACAATTTCATTATACCATACAAATAATGGAGGATTCCTGTCTTCAAGGACCATTACTCTAGTAGTAGCGCCTCTGTTCCTTGTTGAGTTAGATAATTGGCCTACAGAGATGAATTATTACCGCCAAGGGGTAAGAGATTGGAAGGTTACTGTTACCAATGTTGGAAACAAAGATGTTACTGCTGACCTTGAATATGAGGTTCTAAAGCCAGGCCTTGAAATCAACTCTTTATCATGGGAGGTAATCAATCCAGCCCCGTCTTCGCTGAATTTGCCAGTAGGTGAATCAGTAGAGTTGAGTTTCTCAGTTGAAGCCAAGGATTTCGATCCCGATATCTTCTTAGAAGCATCATTGCGCCTTACAATGACACCTACAGATTCAGAAGTAAATGGTTCAGCAATCTCTGAAACCGCTTTGAAAATGTCACGATTATTTGCACTCAAGGAATATCAAATTGGTTTACCTCCAGAAGATAATTCAAACTTGACTGAAGAGATTATTTGGTCACACATTCCAGGTCTAGCTGGAGAAGCCGCAGTCGAATATATGATTGAGTTGTGCGATGCACAAAGAAGAGTAAATCTATCTCAGTTAGGCTTGAGTGAAGATGATTTCCCTTGGTCATTCGCTCTAGATGTTGGGGGCACAAATCAAGAATTAGATTTGGAAAATGATTGTGAAGGGGCCACACATTCTGTAATCACCTTACCATCGCGTCCTGCTTGGGAGACCCTTAATCCGTTGAGAGTAGTTGTTGATACTCCAAACCGTCCAAATATCTTGAAGAATGATGGTTATGATTTGACTTTCAGATTATACCATCCAGGTGAACATAATTCATTTACTGAATATACAGAAGAAACATTTTCATTCTACTTCACAACTAAAGCATCTCTGAATATTTCTGAATTCAAATTTGATGAAGATTCCATGTATGAGGGTGCTACCTCTACAATTTCAGCAACCGTAGGAAATGTAGGAACTTCACTGGCAATTGGAGTAACCTCCACATTGACTTGTGAAGGAGTACAAGTCGAAGATGGTGTTGTAGAGCATGGACTAATTCCAGCGGGCGCTTCGATGTCAATTGAATGGGAAATAGAGAACGACCATCTAGATTGGTGGGCTCAATCAGCAGATGTTTCCTGTGAATTGGAATTAACCGGAACTGCTTGGAACGGTACACCTCTTGATTCAAAGTCAATAACTAGAGAAACTACAATCAATTCATGGTCTCCTGGAGTTGCAATTTCCTTCATCGCTCTTCTCGTATTATTGGGAGCATCTGTTGGTCTGCTAAGACTGGTTGGTCAGAATGACAAATTCCGACTAGCCGCGATTTATTCAGGCGTGCTCGCATTTGGATTCGCATTCCATCTCATGGATTTGATCTCAAGCGATTGGGGCGGGCCTGCGATTTTGTTATTAGCTGCATTGTGGGTTTGGATAATGACTTGGAAATCTACTGTAGAATTCCAACTAATACACGAAGATTACCAACGTGCAAGAAAGGGCATTAGTACACTGTATAGCGACCACTTCGATGTTTTATCGAATGCGAAGCGACAATTGTCAATTATTCTGGCAATGCCAATATTGGGTATGATTGGAGTCATACTTGGAGTGCCACCGCAAATGAGTTCAGATTCAACAAATATGATTTCATTAATCGGTTACCTAATTATTGTAATTGTAGGCACAATATTCCTAATTTGGAACGCTAACAGAATGTATGGTTCACTATATGGTAGACTGACTGAGGTCGAAGTTCAAGCAAGTCGTATTGAGAGAGACTTAGGCGACCCTGCTCGCTTGTTGACCGAATTGGCTAGCGATGGACTTGACATTAGTTCCATCATTTCACAACCAAGACCAAATGCCGCTGTATCTGGTGATGCCTCGCCTTCTGAAGTAATCGATTGGGACGAGGATGTTGGTGCGTTGATGGATGATGAAATTGAGTCAGAACCTTCAGAGGACATCGAAGAACTTAGTGAAGAACTTAGTGAAGAACTTGCAGAAGAAGTCAGTGAATCAGAGGTAAACGAAGAAGTAGTTTCTGATATCGATATTGAAGATCTATTCGAAGAAGATGGCGAAGAGGAGGTGAATGAAGATGACTGAAGATGAGTATGATGTTGGTGTTTCCGACCTAGAAGATGCTCGTAGAGCTATTCGTGATTCACAAACCAGCGCAGACCGCCTGATTCGTGCAAGCCGAGAACTGGAGCACATAGTGTATGGAGTCTCTCATGACGACTCATCCCTCGCTGCTACTGAATATGATATTCTTGATGCTAGGACAAGTCTAGAGCAACATCAGTTGATGCGTGCAAGCCGCTCTGTAAGGCGTGCTGAGAAGGCTTTGTCTTCACTAGAAGAAGATGTAGTGGAGTTGCGAAGAAATATTGCAATGCTAAATCGCTTGTTGAAAGAAAAGACGCTGACTGAAGCAGAACTGGAAATCATCCTGCGCCGCTTGAGAAATGCTACTGGAGCGGCAGAAATTGGCGAAGTTGGATACGCTGCTGAAGAAGTCGAGCAATTGATTGGCGATTTGGTTGTGGATTCTGCGGTAGCACTCAATCCATTCTTATTCAGAAACTTCTGGTTAGGCGTAGATACTAGATGGCCGGCCGGAGGCGAAACAGGTGTAATGATTGTACGTATCTGTAATGACGGCACCCGTCCGATTCCAGAGATGCGTCTTGCGCCTCCTATACCTGAAGGCTGGCAATGTGTCCCTGAGGCCATTGATTTACCAATTATGCGCCCAGGCGATGTTATCCTTGTACGATTCGAAGTCAAGCCGGGATTGCGCTTTGGATTGGATGAAATTCCACTATCTCGAAAAGTAGCAATCCAGGCAGGGTATGAAGTAGCAGCAGGACAAGTAAAAGTAACAATGCGAGTACAAAACCGTAGTATGGAGACAATTCGAGACCTATTACTCCAACCTTGGATGCCACCAGGGTACAAAACAGAGTCTCTCCCTCTAGTGGAGAAGCTCTCTCCAGATGAAATCGGAGTGGTAACTATGCCACTCGTGATTGACATGGGCGCCGGAGGTGAAACCGCCGCCTGATCATTTTCCACCCTGCGGCGGTTGAGCCGATTGGGAGGATGTAGAGATACAAAAAAGAAAAAGAAAAAGAGGTGAAAACCAATGCAGAAGAATAATAGAAACAAAGAAAGCGACGACCTAGGCGCTATAGGCATCGGTGCGATGATTGTATTCATCGCTCTGATTCTTGTGGCCGCTGTTGCGTCTGCAGTCATCATCCAAACGGGTGAAAAACTGCAACAGAACGCACAGCAAGCAGGGTCAGATACACAACAAGAAATATCGGGTAAGGTGTCAATTGTCACCATTTGGGTCGGTGTTCAAACAGGCGGTGCAGAAGAGATTACAATGGTCTTTGAATTAGCACCAGGTTCCGAACCAATGGATGCAGATCAAATCCATTGGGCGATAATTTGTGATGATGGAGCGAATACACCTGGATTAGTTGACGAGGATCTATCCCTAGCAACTGAACTTGATGGTACAGGAGTGGCTACATTTAATCCTGGAGAGACCTACATGATTGATTTGGTAGTTGGCGGGGGAGCAAATGCAGATTGTCCGCCTGCACTTAACGAAGAGCACCAAATGATAATTTCCGCTAATGGCGGAGGTAGCACTTATGAGACGCTATCATACACAAATACGGACCAAGGAGCTATCGTAGTTTGAGGTGAATATTATGAAGAAACAAAATAATGAAAACATTTCGAATGACGACATTGCAGCAATTGGAATTGGCGCAATGATTGTATTTATCGCATTAATCCTAGTTGCAGCAGTTGCATCCGCAGTTAT
>CAZEXE010000023.1:0-25456 GCA_964516645.1 uncultured Candidatus Poseidoniales archaeon | reverse complement strand
CCAGGGGACAGTGGATTTCGAATCCACCGCAATACCGGGCTATGCGATCTCGGCTGACAAGCCGCCCACCTGCACGACCATCATAAGCGTGATGTCACTCGGGTGGAGCGATGAAGATTGCACTGAAGGGTCACGGGCACGACCATGTGATTGAACTAGAGGCAGGCTCGTCTGTAAAACAAGCTCTACAAGCCGTAGGAATTCATCCTTCAACTGTAATCGTTAGTCACGAGGATGTCGTGCTTCCTCACACTACAATCTTGAATGCTGATGTCGCACTAGATTTGACAATAGTCAGTTCTGGTGGCTGATTACATGTAGATTGAATCTGGGGATTCAGATAACTCAGAAATCAAATCATCAGCCTTACCTGGATGCATTTCCTTTAGTTTAGTTGCGAGCCTTTCAGTCGCATCGATTGGAACTGGAAGGGGCAGCGACCACCATTTACGAATAGTCTCTAGCAATAATTGGGCTGCAATAGGATCCACAGAACTACCCATAGTTGTTGCAATAGTACAAGATGTCTTGACATTCTTGACTGGGCCAAGAGCGGTGATTAAAGCGGCCATTCCAATTACTCCTGCTTTAGGTTCATCACGGCGGACATCGACTCCTTTGGATTCTAATTCAATTCTATAACTCGATGAACTGGTAATTGAAAATATTTCTTTTCTTTCTGCAGGAGCAGACATTCCAGCAAGAACAAGGACCTCGCCTCCATCAAATAGTTCCAATACTGCAACCGCCAGTTCATGCTGACCTTCTGGAGTCATTGGTTGAGCATCTCCAGTGAGTGTGAATATCTCTTTGTCATCGATTTCCAATCGAGATAACAGAATATGTGGAGGTGCTAGTAATCCATCCTCATCTAATCTGGCTAGCGGCGGCAGTGTAGGATGAATAAGTCGGGCAATCGGCTCTGCATCTAGTTCACTATTGACAGCATCAATCGCTAATTTCCCGACATCGCCAACCCCCGGCATGGCAACCAGTAGTAGGCCACCAGCCGTGTGGGGCTGTGAAATCCAATCGATGAGCACACCCATGAAAGCCACAGCGTATTTTGACGCGGTATAATGATTCGCATCATTCTTCTTCACTAGAAGCCAATGTTGGGAGTGTTTGTGCCCAACCGTCTTCTTCTACGCCTTCGAGTTGTCTGCGAAGATGAGCCCTTTTGTCTTCAGGCGACCACTTCATTGGAGCTGCTGCTTGCGCGGTCCCACCACATTTAGGGCAAGTAGTAGAGAGGCTATGTGCTCCACAATCATTGCACTTTTGCATTTGCTGGCGGGCCATTTCACTCCCTCTCAGCCTCTGCAGAACCGCCAGCAGCCTTGACTATGTCGATGCACGCCTTAGTTGCATTTTTCCATGCATCTTCTGCTGTTTTGAAATCTGGTGCCTTGAGATCTATTCTGTATGATGGTGCGCCATCATAGTGACATGTGACTACCAATTCTGTTTCCTCATCAGAAACATCTTCTGCAGCGATTAGCGCTTCCTTAATCACTTCAATTCCTTCTGCTAGGTCAACATTTATTGTGAAACGTCCACGAATTTCAACGGTATCCGGAATGATATTCTTTACAGCCATCTCAATGAAAGGTGCAACCCAGTCTCCTTCATAGCCAATTTCAGCTAGAGATTCTGGATTCTTTGCTGCTTCTTCAAAAGCACCATAGAGGGTAGCAAAAGATTCAGTCAAGTCGATTTGGTTCTCAGCATGTTCTTCCTTTGACCATCCGACTTGTTCTGCTAGAACTTTGAGGAGTTGTTTTGCTCTCTCTTCATTCTTCCACTGTGCAAGCCGATCTCTTTTTCGCTCTTCACTGACTGACTTTAATGACAATTCAAGTGACTTTTTGTCATTACGGGTTCGCAGAACCTTACAGATTAGGCGTTGGCCAGGGCGAACGAAAGATCTGATATTCTTGACCCAACCACTAGCAATTTCACCTATGAAGATGAAACCTTCGATCCCCTCATATTCTTCGAGATCGACATAAGCACCGTTTTGCTTTACTTCACGAACTATAGCGACGACTAATTCGCCTTCAGAAGGGCCGCCTTCGAGGAGATTACTTGCCATGGAGGACTTGCCTCCATTCACTCAAGGGTCTCAACGACATTGCAGCCGACCAACTGGGCCTTGCCCCCAGCAGGGTTTGTCAGTGTAGCACCGCATACTGCACATGCGATTGCAGTTGTAGCGCGGGAGAAAATAATACTCTCATTAGAGCAGTCACGGCATGAAACCTTTAGGAAGTTAGCAGACATAAATCACACCTCAGTTGTCGACTAGTTCGAATTTCTTTGCACGCTGGCATGGTGCATAGTGTGCCTTACCAGTTTCAGTACAGCGGAATAGAATGTTAACGCGCTTAGTTGGTTTTTCACGACCATCAGGCTTTGGACGTGGGAAACCACGGTATCCAGCCATGACTCTACGGAAACGTCGCTGACCCCACTTTAACTCACTAGCGCGCTTCTTTTTGACACGCTCCACAGTGTGCATGGTGTGCTTGCCAGCACTAGGGCTGTAACGCTTTACTTGACGTGGCATCTTTACCATAGTCTCACCTTGAGCATTCGGCCCACTAGCGTCCTCTATTTAGTGGTGACGGATTGCAGAAAAACCCGAATCAGCCCACTGAGTCGAAGATTACCGGTGATGTTCATAAATCATAGTGCTGCCGTCCCTACCATGGATTCAATGTTAGAGGCGGCTATTTGGTTCTGGATTCCTCTATGTTTGATTCCTCTAGGCATGTGGTTAGCAATCAGTGGTAAAGCCAAATTGTTTGGAAAGTTGATTTCAGTTACCGGATTGTTGCTTGTAATGATTTCATCTTGGACTGTGCCTGCTTCAGATTCCACCGCGGGCGGACATCTATTACTCTCGATTCTTGCACCTTCATTGCTATTGATTTATGGAATTCATGGAATGATTTTTGGAGGAAATGTTCCTGTCGGCAGATTGGATTCTTCCTCTCGGTGGAGTGGTTTTGTTGCTGTATTCATATCTTTGGTGATCTTCTGTATGATGCATTGGTACAGTTTCACTCCATTGTGGCGAAATGGAGAAGTAAATCCTTACTGGATTGTATTTTGGCCCACATTCCTATTGTTTGCAACATCGCTAAGTTCAGCAGCAGCGCTCGCTTTGGTCAACTATGGAGATAATCGATTAAGTGAAGCGATAAAATTGGCTGGTCTTTCTGTAGTGATTACTGGAATTGCTTTAGCGGCAATGATCTTCGATGGATACCAAACTACTGCAGACGAATTCAGAGATTATCTCTGGCTAGCCACTGCAGACATTTTTGGAACGGTAGTAGGTATTTCATTAGCGATTGGAGCCTTTGCAATCGTGATTTGGAGTTATGAAAATTCATTGCCTCTAGCGGAGAACTCACCTCCACCAACCGAAGAAGAAATCAAACATGTCGTATCACTAGCACAATCTCATATCGGAGGTGAAGAAGAATGAAGCAACAAGAAGCGTCGTGGAAGTTACTTATTCTTGCAGCTCTATTGCCAATTTTGGTTTTGGTTGCAATCGATGTGTCTCTCGACAATGATTTCCATCCAGAGTCATTCAAGAGATTTGGAAATGCTGTATTGACTTCATATGTTATTATGGGCCTGATATTGATTGGCAATCTCTTTTTCTACGCTGATTCCAGGCACCGTCCATTTGCTCCATTTGTCGGAATGATGTTTGCTTTAACAGTTGGAGTATTAGTTGCATGGGCATTGATTTCAAATGATGACTTATTGCTTGAAGCGAATAGTGGTTTACGAGCACAGATGTTGTCGAATATTGTCCATTTATTGGTAAGTGGAACGGCAATGGCACTGGCATCTGTTCTAGCAGTTGGTGTCACATTTGCAATGATTACTGGTAGGGAAAGAAGGCTTCTTTTCGAGGAAGAGTAGAATTCTTCTGACCCATCGGTTTGATAAAGGGAGGGCTGGTGGCCGAGCCGTTAGGTGATATCATGTCCAAGGGTACTCCATCTATGGGTAAGAGGCAGAAGACCACCCATATTCGTTGCCGCAGGTGTGGCAAAAATTCCTATCACAAGCAAAAGAGCACATGTGCCTCATGCGGTTACGGCTCCACATCTAGAATGCGTTCATACGGTTGGTCTAAGCGTACTCACCGTCCTTGAACTCTTCTTGCTCTTAGAGAAAGGCCTGTAAAGCCCCTGCTATTCGATTAGAATGGGCGAGACACATGTGTGGCATAATCGGTCTCGTTGGAAGGCGTGGTTATCACATTAACCAATTGTTGTACGATGGCCTGACTGTTTTGCAACACCGTGGTCAAGATGCAGCTGGAATGATGACTGAACATGAAGGAAAATATCATCTTCGCAAATCAAACGGATTGGTCAAAGATGTATTCTTCAAGCGCCATATGCAGAACCTATTGGGTTCTATTGGCATAGGTCATGTGCGTTATCCAACTGCAGGTTCTTCTTCTGCAGCAGAGGCTCAACCGTTTTACGTGAATTATCCATTTGGTCTTTCACTTGCACACAATGGTAATCTAACCAATGCTGAAGAAATCAAATCATTATTGATCAATACTCATCGCAGACATGTAAACACAACTTCAGATTCGGAATTATTGCTCAATCTATTGGCAATGGAATTACATTCTCGCACCTATAATGTCGACATCAATGGCGAATTGCATGTCGATGTCAATACGATATTTTCTGCGGTTTCTGCTCTTCACGAGCAAATTTCAGGAGGGTATGCCTGCGTAGCACTGATTTCCGGATATGGAATTCTTGCATTCCGTGACCCTAATGGAATCAGGCCACTGATATTTGGTAGTAGAGAAATAGATGGCGAGACCGAGTGGGTTGTAGCGAGTGAATCGGTTGCAATTCATGCTCTTGGATTTGAAGTGGAGCGTGATGTTGAACCAGGAGAGGCGATTTTCTTGACCTCTGCTGGGCAAATTTTCACACAACAGTGTGCTGAAGATACACATCACTCGCCATGCATTTTCGAGCATGTGTACTTTTCGAGGCCCGATTCAATAATCGATGGCATCTCTGTGTATCAAGCGCGATTGAATCAAGGCCAAAGATTAGCGGAAAGAATCCTTGAACAATTCTCCGGTGAACACGATATCGATGCTGTCATTCCAGTTCCCGACTCAGGACGATATGCTGCATTGCAAATGGCTGGAGCATTGGGCGTAGAGTATAGAGAAGGATTTGTCAAAAATCGCTATATCGGCCGTACATTCATTATGCCGGGACAGGCGATGAGAAAGAAATCTGTCAGGCGAAAATTAAACGCAATTCCACACGAATTCAATGGCAAGAATGTGTTGCTTGTCGATGATTCAATAGTAAGGGGAACAACTTCTGCTCAAATTGTAGAGATGGCTCGAGAAGTAGGTGCAAACAAGGTGTATTTTGCCTCAGCAGCACCCCCGGTCAGGCATCCAAATGTGTATGGAATCGATATGCCTGCTGTAACCGAGTTTATTGCAAATGGAAAGACCATTGATGAAATCGGAGATGAAATCGGTGCTGACAAATTGTTCTATCAAACCTTGGAGGATTTAGTTGAAGTTACCAGCATCAAGGGTGAGCAGTCATGGGACACTAGTTGTTTCAATGGAGAATATGTTACTGGTGATGTCACACAGGAATATCTCGAATCATTAGAAGTTGCAAGAAACGACTTTGCAAAGAGCGCAAAACGACTTTCGGATGAAACAATTGGTCTACACAATGACGAGTGAGATGGTTTGATGCAGCAGGCTTGGATTCTTCGCTTCGGCGAGTTAGGGCTCAAAAGCCGTGTAGTGCGTCGTCAATTCCAAAGAGCACTTTCAAACAACATGGAGAATTTGGCGATCAATTCCAAGATATCATTGATTCAGGATCGAATAAAAACGATGGAAGTAGTTACTAGTAATTCTTTGAGAGGGGAAGTAGAAAACCTACTCTGCCATGTTTTGGGTGTAGTGGCAATTGACCCTGCTGAGGTGATTGCAGATACAATTGAACCGTCACTAGTAGCTAAAGCAATTCTCGAGAGTGACCCAAAGAAGGGCCAAAAACGGACTTTCGGAGTTAGAACAAGAAGGGTTGGTGCAAAGGGAAAGTATCGCTCACAAGATTACAGTGGAGAGATTGGCCATCATATGTGTGAACAAGATGGGTCTCTTTCCGTGGACCTAACCAATCCCGACATGTGGGTGAGGTTGGTTTTAGAACCAGAGAGAGTTTGGCTTATGGATGAAAGAATCAGGGCTGCGGGAGGCTTACCTCCCGGAGTTCAGGGTGATGTTTTGTGTCGTGTAATAGATGAGGAATCCTTACTTTCTGCATTTTTGATAATGCGTCGTGGCTCTAGACTTGTTCCAGTAGATGGTTGTGATGAAGACCTACTTGATATATTGAGAAAATGGGATCCTTTCCTTGGCAGGAAATCCAATGTGAAGGATTCCCAAGGAAATAAGCGAAAGAGACATCCTTGGGGGGTTGTAGGATTATCGGTGGATGAAGGTGAATCGATGATTGAGCGTCGTGAATCAGATGCAAAGACGGTGCCTCTCTCTACTTTGGAGCCATTATGCGGTTGGACAAAGGGTGAGATAGATGATCTTTCCAACCATATCCGGATGCCTCATCAGCATCCATGTATGTCGAACTTGGAAGCATGGGTATCTTGAATGATGGCTTTGCTGGCGAGTACATGGCGCTTACTGTTCCAGTTATCAGCAAGTTCAGCGCGACCGATAGAGTAACCGCAATATCGAGTGGAATCAACTTGGCATTTGGACAGATAGATGGCCGTTTGGTCATCGGGGATAATGAGATGTCGCTATCTCCGATTTCGAGTATGTATGAGTTTCCATATGGTGATCTAGTCGTTGGAACTAGTGAATCTCTGCAATTTTTTAGAGATGGTAAAGAGATAAATTCTCAAGCGCATGAAACAGGAATTGAATCAATTTCTGGGAAAGGAGATTATGCGGTTGCAATAGATGGATTAGGGCGTGCACACATTATCGACTCTAAAGGCAGTATAGTTTCAATAAATGAGACTTCAGTGCTCTTTACAAAAGTAGGTCCACAGGTTGCAATAGCGACTGAATCAGGTACAGTCAGCACTTATTCACTTGATGGTGAAAAGGTTTGGGAAAGGCCAATGCGCGGTGAGGTAGGTGAAAGAATAACTGCGATAGGATGGAGTGACCAGACTCTAATTGTTGCCCGTGAGGGTCATGGTTTGGTGCCTGGTGAAGAAGAGGCTTTAGAAATCGAATACTGGAATTCACAACAACTCACTAAGCGTTTTGATGTTAACCGTAGAGTTGTTTCAATCGATGGACCTTGGATGGGACTAGATATGGGAGGAATAATGCGAGATGAGAAATTGATTGCAGAATTAAGTCACCCTGCTCATATAATCATAGATAGAGGCGAGTCGGCTTTGGTTGGTTCGTGGTTTCACCTTCACAATGTTAGTGAAGCTGGATTGCAGTGGGCTGTTGAAACCCAAGGAATGGTCGAATATGTTTCTGTAAATCAAGATGGTACTGCTGTGTTGATTGCAGGTAGTGATCAAAATGATTACAGCGACCCAGAACCCGTTGTTTTAATCGATTCTACTGTTCAACCCACCTCTTTGATTGAGGAAGAAACTGCAATCGATGATTGGGGAGAAGCTCCAGCAATCGAAATCGATGCTGATGAGTTGTATGGCGATGATGCTTCACTAGAAGAATTGGCTGGAATCGAAGCCGTCAAGTTAAGCGATGCAGGCAATCTACTCGATGCACTCAACGATGAAATTGATGTAGAGACTGTCGAAGTTGAAGAAGAAGATTTGATGTTAGCACTATCATTAGATGCTGAAGAAATAATTGCACCACTGCCAGATGCAGGTGGCGACCAGTCTTTGAAGGCGGAAGAAGACGGTACTGCCATTGTCACTCTAGATGCAAGCGGTACTCAAGACCCACAGGAGCGAATCACGTCATGGTCTTGGGTAGATTCAACCGGAAAAGAAATCGCAGACACTCCTCTCGTTAGAGTCAGACTAAACCAAGGTAACCATCGCCTAGAATTACGGATTAAAGACAAGGATGGACGCTGGTCTTCAGATTCTATAGATGTAAGGATTGAGTGAGATGGTTGCTTCCCCAAACATCGCTCACTTCTTTGTTACAGCTTTACAACAGCGTTGTAGTGTCATAAGCAATCCTGAAAATGGCGAGACGGTCATTATCGATGGCGGTGGAGATTCTGATAGAATCATCCAGTGGATTGATTCTGATATTGGTCAGCCCGACCATGAAATCGGCTCATTCGATGGTGAAAGAAAGGTAGTGGCTCTAATCAATACTCACGCTCACTTCGACCACAGTGGGCACATCCCATATCTCAAAGAGCACTATTCTCTAGATTGGTGGTTACACGAAGACGACTTCTTTTTGCAAAGTCTAGCTCAAGAATCAGGTCGTCGATGGGGGTTCTCCTTACCAGAGCCAGCGATTGCTGAGAATACTTGGCAGCATGGCGATATTCACACATTTGCAAGTATGGATTTTGAGATAATTCATACTCCTGGTCACACGTTGGGTGGATGTTGCTTACGCTTGGTTGTTGAAGATGGGCCTGACCATCTATTCGCAGGTGACACATTATTCCAGGGCTCGATTGGACGAACAGATCTTCCTCACTCCGGGGGAGATTTGGAGTTGCTTCTCAGAATGATTAGAGAAAGACTGTGGCCATTGGATGAAGATACAATCGTTCATCCAGGACATGGTCCATTAACTACAATTGGTGAAGAAAAGCGTACTAACCCATTCCTAAACGACGGATTTAGGGGCCGAGGCGCGTGGATGTAATCAAGACATCATCGCTGATAAAGCGGATTCTAAGACCGGTAGAGTTTCTTCCCAAGTCGCTACGATTCCATAATCTGCATGTGCGAAAATTGGCGCATCTGCATCCTTGTTTACAGCAACGATGTATTTCGAAGAGCGCATTCCTGCCAAGTGCTGAATCGCTCCAGAAATACCCACAGCAATGTACAGATTTGGATTAACAGTTTTGCCGGTTTGTCCAACCTGCATTGAATGAGGGATTTCATCCCAAGTATCTACAGCAGCACGTGAAGCACCTACTGCAGCACCTAAGACATCTGCAATCCTCTCAAGATGTGAGAAGTTGTCTGGGCTGCCCATTCCTCTGCCTCCTGAAATGATGATATTTGCTTCAGCGACATCTAAGCGAGTCGACGCTCTTGCAATAATTTCTTGAACAGCGGTTGCAACATCACCAGATTGGTCTACTACCGAGACATTTGCTCCACTAGATGCTGCTGCGGGGAACACATTTGCTCTGACTGAAATTGCGGCATCGCCAGATAAAGCAACGGTTTGCATTGCCTTACCAGAATAAATTGGACTTGTCATGTTCATTCCATCGATTGCAACAACATCTTGCACGATGGAAAGACCTCTTCTGGCTGCGATTCTTGCCGCGACATCTTTGGATTGTGGGGTTGCTGCAGCGATGATGATTCCAGGAGGAGCAGCTGCATCGATAGCGTCTGCCCAAGATGCAGCATCATAATTTGCGAAGCAGTCGCCCTTTACTGCGATTGTTTTACCAACGCCATCATACCCTGCGCCATCTGCGATTCCCGCATCAGTGCAAGGAACAACAACAGTAGGGGTTGTGCCCATTGCTATTGCGGCACCGACTAATTCAGCCGTGACTGGTGCGATTGACCCTTTACTTGTTTCAGCGATTATAATACTCTCAGACATTTCATTCACCTCAAATAACGTTAGCCTCATCTCTTAGCAATCTTGCTACTTCTTCTGCTGAAGAGCCGCCTTCGTACTTCTTTCCTGCAGGCTTTGCAGGAGGTGGTGATTGTGAAACGATGGTTACTGTTGATGCTGGTGCATCTGCACTAACTACATTCACCTGTGCTCTTTTGGCCATCATAATTCCCTTGACATTCGGTTTTCTAACTTTCATACTACCCTTGTCACAAGAAATCACTGCGTTGCCCGAAACGGAAATCTTTGCTGAACCATTGTCTACGGGAGTTGATACTGTAATGCCGCCTCCAAAAGATGCATCAGTGATATTGGAAACGCTCGCCCATCCTAATCTCTCAGCAAGACCAGGTCCAGTAGAACCTGCACCGGTATCAGCAGCAGTTTTTCCGCAGTATACAACATCTGCTCCAAGGTCAGAAATAACTTGGGCAAGTGCAGATTGAATCCCATTTGAGTCTAGTTCACTCCAAGAGTCATTCCAAACGCGAACGATTTCATCCACACCAATTGCCTTAGCGTCTTTGAGAATTTTGTCTGCTTCAGGAGGGCCCAAAGTTAGCGCAGTGACACTTCCTCCATCTGCTTCTTTGTGTTGAAGTGCAGTTTCAATTGCAAATTCATCATATGGGCTGATTACCCATTTTACTGCAGATAGGTCAACACGATCTCCATTGACAACAATTCTTGCATTAGTGTCTGGAACACGCTTTACTAGAACTACGATATTCGGCATTAGATTCACCCAACCCCCCTTGGGGGTTGGTCGTTCCACAAAAAACCCGTTGATGAACCTTGTCTAATCACTTTGTGAGTTGATTAACCCTATCCAGAGTATCGGGATTTGCCTCAAAATAGTCTGATACAACCGACAAACCACGGGATAGTCCAGCAGCGACACCCATCTTGGCATCGAATGGATGTAATGTTCCATCAGCAACAGCGGCCTTGAATGATTCAAGGTCGCTCCAAGTACTCGGCTCACCGAACTCTGGCTTAGGAGTGACCACGACTTCTCCAAATTCAGGCAGAATAATGTGTTCAATCAATTCATAGACTGGAGATTCAGGTTGCTCAGGGTCGAGGAATGCCTTGCGCATTTTCTTGGATAATTTTGTTTCATCATCATGCAACAAAATTGCGCCACTTGGGTCTGACTTGCTCATCTTGTGGTCGAAGGATTCCATCCTAGCACCAGCGGATTTCAAACCAGAAATTATTGGAGTGTGTATACAGGTTGCTTTGTCCCAACCCCATCTGTCTGCAACATCTCGCATGTACATGTGTGCCTTACGCTGATCCATACCTCCAATTGCCACATCAATATCCATTTCGAAAATGTCTGCAGCTTGTAAAGCAGGGTAGTAAAATCGTGACAAATCTCCGTCTGAAGAATCTTCACTACGGCCCATGATTGAGAAAGTTCTGCGAACTCTAGCAAGACTCATGTTCTTTGAACACCTTAGGACTCTCGCCCAATAGTCTCCTGAATCCATGATGCTAGATGCCCAAAGGAATCTCAATTCCCCAGCACCATCACCTTCTGGAGGATTTCCCAGCAGTGCTCTGAAAGTTTCTTCCATGTACCTTGCAGTGACCTGAATATCTTCCATAACTCCATTGAATTTATCGTTGACCCAGGCATGCCAATCCGCCAAGAAAATCAATACATTCGCACCTGCATCAAGCATTCTCTTCATCTGAAGTGAAATTACTTTCCACCCGATATGCGCTTTTCCGGACGGCTCAAATCCGACATAACATCGAATGACTCCATCACCACCGGCAGAAGTGCCATCTGCTATACAATTGACCAAATGGTCGACACCTACAGATTCTTCTACGGATCCAATCATTAAATTGAGGCGTTCTAAAGCAGATTCATCGAGTTCGGCCACCCTTGGACACCGCTCGATGAGATTTTGCCTGTCAATCATGTAATCGCCTCATAACAAGTCATTCAATTTCTTGACTTTACCTTCTGAAGGTGCGACCCCTTCTCCAATCATCTTCTCAAGTTCAGCAATCATTGCATGTGCTTGATCAATGGTCTCTTGAGTTAAGGTTGAAGACATCTCGATAGATTTGTGAGCCATCTTGATTGCAGAGCGGGCCTTTGAGAATTTCTTTGCTTGCTCCTTTGCTTTGTCGCCACGTTGTTTAGCGGAATAACCAGTTGCTTTGTCAAGGAAGTTTGACCATCTGGTTCTCGCTTGCATTGCATTTTCTCTGCCATCATCTTGCGAAAGGAAATTAGTCAAATCATCTCCTTTCATTTGTTCAACATCTACTTGCAATTTTCCATCATCGGTATATTGTCCTGTAACGCTAGTTAGGATTGCAAATGAAGCAGTAAAAACACCTTCAGCATTCACTTCAACATCATTGAAATGTTCCGTTGCTAATCTAGCAAGACCGGCATTACCGCCCATTGATTTGACTAAACCTCGCTTGACTTCGAATCGCTCCATGGCTTCGCCAAACCAATAAGGGAGATAAGGACTACCTTCGAAACACATGTTCAAAGCGGGGCCTTTTTGGTAGATACTCGCTCGCCGTGGCATGCGCAGAGTAGCAGTATTGCTGACTATTCTGATGTTGTCTCCTTTAGTTAGCGCTTCTCCTGAAATTACTGTGGACATTTCTTTGGAGAGGAAATTAACAGATTTTGATCTTGGAATTAATGGTGGTGCAATTTCGCCAGATGGCCTATCGGTACTAATCTATGGAGAAGATGGTTATGCACGTCTACTATCAGCCGAGAATGCAGATGACGAATCTAGAGATGTAAGACTGGAGAATGAGACTCAGAATGCTCTGAACGATGCGTCATGGCACCCTAGTGGTAAGAGTGCACTGATAGTTGGAGATGATGGAACAGTATTGCGTTTCAACTCGACTAATTTCGCTCTTGGAGAAGCTGAAGGCTCCTTTGCTATTGCCGGTAAAGACATCAATGCAATTCACTTTACAGCAGGTTCTTCTGTTGCCTATTTGGGTACTGATGATGGACAGATTTGGAAATATTATGCAGATACTTTCACCATGATAAACAATGAAGCATCATCAAGAGTAACCGACATTGATTGTTTGAAGAATAAGAATATCTGTGTTTTAGGAACTTTGAACGACGGTATAGCGGTGATTGACCAAGCAGATACGGTTACTTGGATTTCGAATTCACGTTATCATACTTGGATTGGAATTGGCTGTGAAGATGCTACAATGAACTCGTGCACAGGTTTTGCTAGTGGAAAAAAGGCCGCATCAATTGAAATCGACATTCTTGATTCAACCCAATCAGAATTAGGAAACATCATAATTCTAGGACAATTAGATGGTGATTCAATCGCAGACAACCAAGCCTCGGATTCCTCTAGCATCATCGCTTTAGCACCATTGGGAATGGTTAGATGGAATCAATATAATCAGGATGCATTCTTGATGTTCTCGAATGAAAATGCCACCGAAGAAGATGTATTGCTAGCCGGTGACAGTTACGCAGTTGCTTGGGAAAACTCAGAATACTCTGGTTTCTTAGTAACCAGCCAAGGAAGAATTGTCTCCTTCGAACCAGCAAGCGAAGCGGACGATGGTGAAATACCTAATTTGTTGATCATTCTTGTTGCATTATGTGTGCCAGGTGTCTTCATTGGACTGATTTATTGGAACAGTCCTTGGTTGCAAAGAAAATATGCTAGTTTATTCAGCCGCAAGAAGAAAGAGAAGCAATAATTCCCCTAACCTTCATGTGGTTCATCCTACCGCACAATCAACATGGAGCCCTTTGAAGGTCTGGACTTCTATGACATCGAGTCACTATTGACCGAAGAAGAGATTATGATTCGTGATATGGTAAGAGATTGGGTAGATGAGGAAGTTTTACCAAAAATCGAACATGCATGTGAAGCAGGCGAATTCCCCGATGAATGGCGCGTAGCGCTGGGTGAGATGGGAGTCCTCGGTGCACCACTGAAGGGATATGACTGCCCTGGATTGTCATATGTTGCATATGGATTGATTTGTCAAGAACTAGAGCGTGGCGACTCAGGGCTTCGTTCATTCGCCAGCGTACAAGGCTCTCTTGCTATGTATCCAATATGGGATTTTGGAAGCGAGGAGCAGAAGAACCACTATCTGCCAAAGATGACTTCTGGTGAATGGGTTGGTTGCTTCGGCTTAACTGAGCCAGATTACGGGTCGAATCCTGGTGACATGATTACTAAAGCTGAGGATATGGGTGACCACTATTTGCTAAATGGCGCAAAAATGTGGATTACAAATGGAACAATTGCAGATGTTGCAATCGTATGGGCTAAATTGGACGGAGTAATTCGAGGTTTCATCGTTGAGAAGGACGATGAAGGATTCAGTGCACCTGAAATGAAGGGCAAGCACTCGCTCAAGGCTAGTGTGACCAGCGAACTTGTTTTCCAAGATTGTAAGATTCCTAAGGATAGAATCCTACCAGGAGTCGAAGGACTTAGAGGTCCATTCTCATGTTTAAACAATGCACGATTCGGAATTTCTTGGGGTGCATTGGGTTCAGCGATGGCTTGTTTCCATTCTGCAAAGACATATGCCCTTTCTAGAATTCAATTCGGTGTACCAATTGCGTCTTACCAATTGGTCCAAAACAAATTGGCTTGGATGTTGAGAGAAATCACCAAAGGACAACTATTGGCATATCATCTAGGACGAAAGAAGGACGACGGCACTTGGTTCAATGAACAAATTAGTCTTGCAAAGATGAACAATGTTGACATTGCATTGGAAATCGCTCGTGTTGCAAGAGATATACATGGCGCAAATGGAATTCTAGACGAATATCCTGTAATGCGTCATATGGCAAATCTTGAATCTGTCAAGACATATGAGGGAACTCACGACATTCACAACTTGATTATTGGTAGATATATCACAGGAATTCAAGCCTTCACACGAAATTCTTGATCACGGTCCCGTCCAATCTTCACAGTGGTCAAATTTGTCACTCGTGATTGCTTCACTCCAAGTGCGCAATGGCTCGACAGCCTTTCCATCAGACCATTCCCCCATGTATCGCAGTTCTTCAGAATCAATCAGTTCATTTCTGTAAGTTGATTCTGCAACAATATCACCATCTAGGCTTGCAACCAACCAGTTAGCCTGGCTTGCAACCCTGCGATAAAATCCCCAATCTGCTAAATCATCGTGGGCTTCACTCGCTTGCAAGTAATGGCTTGCAACAAGTCGAGGGAAGCCATGTCTATCGCTTGGAACTTCTATGAATAATGCTCCATCACCCAACAATGATTGATGGTGAACTCCAAAACAGTCATCGACACTCATGTCATCTTCACTAATCGCGATGTGGGCTAGGAAATTATCTGGAATATTTGTAGTGTTGATTTGAAGGTGTTCTTGCACAGGTCTAGCATATGGTGTTTCTAAATCAACGAATAATGCCTGATTGCCCCAGCCTTTCTCCAAAGCCCAATCTAGTGTCAATAATGCATAGCCTGCACCTAAGCTATGGCCTCCTAACAACAAGTAATCAGAATCGACATTTGTAGGCAATAAAGTAATCATGAATTCTAACGCTGAATCTATTGCTATTGCACGTGGAACGTGGAAAGGATGGTTGGACATCCCATCTTCTTCGTGTAATTCGAATGTATCGTAACCAGGAGGCATAACATCAGAAGGATACTGAATGAAGGCGACCGCGACCCCTCTTGATGCTAATTCTTCAACCCAATCAACATATGATTCAAAGAATGGATTTGCGAAACCATGCAAAATTATCGCTAAGGGCATATCACCTTCATACCCTTCTGGGAGTGAAAGGTATACTGAGAAAATTACTTGCTCTTCGTAATCACCTTGGATACTAGAAACTTCTTCGGGCATAGGATATTCGTAACTAGTAGTAGTAACTTGATATTGTCCCTCTTCGAGTTGTAATTTTGGTGGAGATGGAGAAAGGCCGGCCATTGCACTCAATCCAGGGCAGATTAACCAAACCGCAAAAAGAACCAGCAATAGGTGAAGGCTTCGATTGACTTTTTCTCTACCTTCTTTGAAGGGATTATTCGGAGCCCCACCAATAATCAGCGTTGTACACAATATGATGAAGCCATATGTTGTTGGTAAAAGGATAAACGCATCTCTAAAATATGCCACATTTAGTAATATGAAAATGAATACTAATCCGAAAACGAATCCGGTAATAGTTACTGAAATCACCTTCTCTAAATTGCTTGCATTTTTGGATCTGTAGAACGATAAAGGTACAACTAACAAGAAAAAAGCGAAAACGAGTGAACGGAATTCTCTCAAAAATTGTGTCCATTCTAACGAACGTATAGCCATGGGCCAAAATGCCCCAACTAAGTCATCTCCAAGCGCGAGCAGTATTAGAGGTTCAAGCAGAGCAAGGATGAAACCTGCTCCAAAATACAATGCTAAACTCTTCTTGGATGGCATGTCCATCCCGACCACTCCAATCAAACATCAGGTAGTAGTCCAAGTTTGGAGAAACCTGTCCAAAGTGGGTTTAACCATCCAGGAATGAATCTATGTCGTAGATATACCGCAGCAGCTAAGGTCAGTTTCTGGAACTTGTTCAACTTGACTCGCTTTGTAAATACATCACCCTGTTGCCGTTCGATTTGCTTTAGAATCTTGTCATAGAACGCAATCATTGCTGCTGGTGAATATCGAGTGCGTCGAGGTAGAAGCGGCAGCAGTTTCTTTGCCTCTTCGAGGTAAGTTCTAGCGCGTTTTGCATAGTGATGAATATATGGCTCCCAAGTTGTGTTTAACACCACATCGCCGTTTAGTTCAGATTCAGTGATTCCATTTGCTTCAAGTTCATCAAGAGGCAGGTACACTCTGTTTCTTTGAATGTCTTCTCCAATGTCTCTTAGAACATTTGTCAATTGCATGAAAATGCCCCACGACTCAGCGAACTTCTTTGCTCGTGGGTCATCATATCCATAGATTTCAATGCACATTAGACCGACAACGGAAGCAACTCTGTAGCAGTAAAGGTACAATTCATCGAATGTACGATATCTGTTGTTGTATAGATCATCTTCCATACCAGTAATCAAATCGTCGAATACACTTCTTGGAATGTTGTAGCGATTTACGGTATCTTTCAGTGCTAGGAACACAGGGTCTGTGCTGCTGGTTTCTGAATAGCAAGTCGACAATTTCTTTCTGAAGAAGAATAATTGTGTTATCTTCTCAAGGTACAATTCTTCTTGCAAGATAGTATCCTTGTTTTGCAGACTTTCTAATTCTTCACGATAAGCAACCGCCTCAGGGTCCATCTCTCCTTGAGAGCCAGGGAATCTATCCTGCCAATCTCCATCAGCAATATCGTCAGCTCTGCGGCAGAATGCGTAAACTGCACACATTGCCAGCCTCTGTTCTTCTGGTAGATACTTGAATGAGTGGTAGAAGTTGCCAGCCTCTCTCATGGTCAATTCTTCACAGTAAGAATATGCTAGTTTGAGCAATTCTACAGGAGGGTCTCTTGCCCATATTGGAGCGTCTAAGTGATGGAATGGGTCGATCAATTCGTCTTGTTCTCCAACGATACCAATGAATGCTGCACCTTCTCGCAATGCTTCCATAGCGGTCAGGCTTACAGCCTTGACAGCATCAGCAGTTAGGTTGACTGCTGCACGCAATCTTTCTGCTGCGGTCATGCTTTCTTTTTTGATGCCGACTTCTTTTGACGCTCCGCCCTTGAGAGGGAATAGCAAATCGAGAGGTTTTCGGCGCTCTAGCATGTCGCTCAATATCTTATGTATCACCCCTCACTTATCAGTGTGGCGGTATTTTGCACAACACGCCCTACGGGCGATTTTGTTTTTCTCTTATTTCATTATGTTTTGAAAATCTCATTTAGGCCTGTCAAAGCGAAGTAAATTTCAGTGCGTAGAAATCAGGATTACAATGATAATCGATTAGAATTTGTCAGTCTTTTACCAACTAAGTAAGCAATTGCCTACTAAGCGAATAGGCCTAATATTATGCACCTTTGTTTTTCTCTAGAAGTCTACGAACTCCGCCTGGAATAAAGAGTGCGCGTGGCAGTTTTTTTGCATAGGATTTGATTTCATCTCTAGTCACTTTTATTCTGCCAGAAGAATCCAGAATATTGCCTTCTTTTAGCAAAGTTACTGTTCTTTGACCTATCAGTACAGGAAGCATACATGAAGCTTTGAGTCTGAATTGATTTTTGGGTAGCATTCCTATGTATTCTACAGCAGCATCTAGATGATCATTTGTGATAGTTAGATATTCATCGTATAATGGCCTGAAAGAATCAATATTGTTTGAATCGAGTAAATCTTCAGGTTTTAGATTATGTCTACTCAACGCTTCCTCTGGAATATAGCATCGTCCAAATCGTAAATCTTCAGGAATGTCGCGCAGAATGTTAATCATTTGCAGTGCCTTTCCAAATCGAATTCCCCTCAAGAAAAATACTTCTTCCTCTTCAGGGGACAAAGACATCAGATGTGCCAATGACATCTTAGTCCAAAATACACCTACGCAACCAGCAACTCTGTAGGTGTAATCATCCATTTCCTCATTATTGGTCAAGGCGGAAATACCACCACCTTCTTTGGCGGTTCCGAATCTTTCGAGGTCTAGGATTTGACCCCCTACAATAATGTCAAGACATTCCAATATTCTTTGTCTATCCGCTTCAAAATATTCTTGCAGCCCATCTACAACATTCTGCACATTCCTCAGAAGTTCAGATTCGCTTTCATTGTCTTGAATATCAGCGATATGTGAAAAATCAGGTAACTTGTCCAACCTACCTTGGGCTACATCGTTGTATTCACGAAGTAGTCTCAAGAGTTCTTCGGTTTCTCCATGTTTTGAATCTGCGATGGTGTCTGCAACTCTTGCTAAGAGGTATAGCAGTCCAATTTGTCCACGGATTTTCTTTGGAAGATATTTGAGGGTGGGATAAAATGAGCGTGAAGTGGATTCCAATAAAGCATCAATTTTTGAATTGATGAGTACTGACAATCAATCCCCTCATGCCAGTGCAATGCCTCACTGTTCTTGACCCTGTGGGAAGTTAGAGCCCATGTTTTGAAAATAGTTTGGACCACAATATTTTGTTTATTTGAGGAGGACCAACTTACCCCATAACCGAGTATATTCTTGGTAGAAATAATAGCAAGGCTTTATTTTGAACCAACCCAGCCCCTCTACGAGGGGATGGGTATGCAGTGCGGCTCTTGTGTTGAAGAGATACCTGATGACAGCATCTTCTGTCCTGAATGTGGAGCCCGACAAGAAATGTGTCGTGCAGGCGGTCTGCCGGGCGTTGGGGGCGTAGGTTTAGGTGGTCAAGACGTCAGTGGTGGGCGCAACTTTGGAGTTGTTTCTGGCGAGGCTGTGATCAATCAAAACATGCAAGGAATGCCAGGACAAGGTATGCCTCCGGGTATGATGCCTGATATTATGGGTCAAATCGCTCCTAACTTACCAGGAGTGCCTCCAGTAAATGTAAATCCATTACCAGGCCAAGCCCTTCCAAACATTGGTGGAACAATAGGCGACATTCCTCCAGTAGCCAAGGACCCTTCTTTAGCAAGTGGCGCTGGTCTAAATTCTCAAATTGGAGATGTTAGCGGCCAAGTAGGCGGAACAGCCGTATCTAACAATCCCTCACTATCGCCTACAGATGCGATGGTGAACCGAATCGCAGAAGCAGAAAGAGCAGTCAAGAATGAACGTCGCAGCCAATGGTTGCAAATGAATCAACAATCTGCTGCAAATGTGCTATCATCTATCGGTGGCGATTTACCTTCTCATCTCAAAGGGCAAGATGAAGCAAGTACTGCCGAATTCCTAGCGAATGCAATCGGTTCGGGCAAAGATGAATCGGGCAATGACGCATTGTTCAAACGAATGTCAGAAGTTGCAGTTCGCAGAGTAGCTCGTAAGCGAGGTGTTGCGGTTGATACACCACAAACCAAATCAGAAGACGGTGTTTTGACCGTCAATGTAACTTACATCGATGATGGAAGAGTTTTAGATTCTCCAGAGGATCTTTCATCAGCATTCGAACATGCAATTTCTACTGAAGTTGCATTGAAGGGATTGGATGCAATTGTTGAGATTAACTTGTTCCGTTCCAAAGATGGTGCAATCGACAAGATTGGAGGCGTAGCAGAGACTCCTGCAGCAGATGAAAGCAACGAAGATATGTTCGCATGTGAAGTCTGTGACGGATTGGTAAAGGAGTCCGATAACGAATGTCCACACTGTGGTGCTTTATTCGAAGATGAAGAAGAACCTAGCGGAGGTCCTCCAAGTAGAGGTGGCCCTCCAGGTCCATCTGGAAGAGGCGGTCCTCCGGGTCCTTCTCGTGGCGGTGGCCCTCCAAAGCGCGGTGGCCCTCCTGGTGGTGGCCCTCCAAAGCGCGGTGGCCCTCCTGGTGGTGGCCCTCCAAAGCGTGGCGGTCCTCCTGGCGGTGGCCCTCCAAAGCGCGGTGGCCCTCCTAGTGGCGGCCCAGGTGGCGGTCCTCCAAAGAGAGGCGGCCCTCCTAGTGGCGGCCCAGGTGGCGGTCCTCCAAAGAGAGGTGGACCTCCCGGTCCAAAGCGCGGTGGCCCACCTGGTCCTAAGCGTAGTCCACCAAAGTGATTGATTTCAGCGCAGGCCAGCCTTTTTCAGGCTATCAAGCAATACTTGTCCTAATTCACTTGGATCTCTTGCACAAGCGATTCCAGCAGCTTCAAAGGCAGCGAATTTTTCTTCTGCAGTACCTTTTCCTCCTGAAATAATTGCTCCAGCGTGCCCCATTCTCTTTCCGGGAGGCGCTGTAGCTCCAGCAACGAAACCAACGATTGGCTTAGAGCAGTTTTCCTTAGCCCAAGCAGCGGCTTCCTGTTCAGCATTGCCTCCGATTTCCCCTATCATAACAATCGCTTCGGTTTGTGAATCAGCTTCGAATGCTGCCAAGCATTCGATGAACCCAGTTCCATTAACTGGGTCACCGCCAATTCCGATACAGGTAGATTGCCCCTCATCAATACTCATTGTTTGAGCAACTGCTTCGTAAGTTAGCGTACCTGACTTGGAAACAATTCCAATACGGCCCCTTGCGTGAATATGTCCGGGCATAATTCCTAGTTTTGCGCCACCATTTTCTCCAGGTGTAATGATTCCTGGACAGTTTGGTCCAATCAGTCTGATATTGTGTCTATTAGCAACATATGCAGCAGCCTTTACCATGTCTAAAGTAGGGATTCCTTCTGTAATACAAACGATTACTCCTTCTCCTTTGACTGTTTCAAAGGCGTTTGCAGCCTCCATTATTGCTTCACCAGCAAATGGAGGTGGAACATAAATTACAGAAGCATCAGCATCGGTTTCAGAAATTGCATCAACCATACTGTTGAATACCGGGAAATTCAATCCTTCTAACTCAACAGTTTGACCACCTTTGCCCGGAGTAACTCCTCCAACGAGGTTGGTTCCATACTCGACCATCTTGCCAGCGTGGAACATTCCTTGCTTCCCTGTAATTCCCTGAACTAGGACCTTGGCATCTTCTTCAATCCAAATAGCCATTTCACTCACCGCCTCCAATCAAAGACACAATCTTCTGTGCTCCATCTGCTAGGTCATCAGCTGGGTGAATATTCAAGTCAGAAGCAGCGAGAATCGCTTTGCCTTCTTCGACATTTGTCCCAGCAAGTCTGACTACAAGTGGCACATCTAGACCCAGAGATTCAGTCGCTTTGATGACACCACGTGCAATAATGTCACAGCGCATGATTCCACCAAAGATATTGACTAGAATTCCCTTTACATTAGGGTCCTCAAGAATAATCGAGAAAGCGGTTTTGACCTGTTCTTCGTCAGCTCCACCGCCTACGTCAAGGAAGTTTGCAGGTTCACCACCATACAATTTGATTACATCCATCGTAGCCATTGCTAAACCAGCACCGTTTACTAAACAACCAATATCGCCATCGAGTTTGACATAAGAAAGGCCAGTTTCTTTGGCACGAATTTCTACTTCTTCTTCTTCAGAAAGATCTCTCAATTCATCCCAGTCCTTATGGCGGAATTCTGCATTTTCATCGAAACTTATTTTTGAATCTAGTGCAATGATTTCATCATCTTCAGTTTTGACCAATGGATTGATTTCAACCATGGAGCAATCATTAGCAATGAACATGTCATACATCTTTCCAAGCATCTTGAAGAATGATTTCAGTGCACTTCCAGAAAGTCCCAATGCCATTCCTAAGTCTCTCTTTTGGAAACCGAGTAACCCCGAATTAGGGTCGACATTGATTTTGTGAATTTTTTCCGGAGAGTGGTGAGCAACTTCCTCGATATCCATTCCGCCCTCGGTTGAAGCCATGATTAGAACATTCTTGTTTTCTCTATCAACAAGTAAAGCGAGATAGTACTCGTGAGCGATTGCACAACCCGATTCGACGTACAAATTGTTAACGATTTTACCTTCTTTACCGGTTTGAATAGTCACCAACAAATTACCAATAATGTTTGAAGCATACTCCTCAACATCTTCACGAGAGAATGCAATCTTGACACCGCCTTGCATCACTTCTTCTCGGGTCTCGGCATCGTACATTGTACCCTTTCCGCGACCTCCTGCATGAATCTGACTTTTGACCGCTACAATTTTTGATCCTAGAGAGTCATATGCTCCCAATGCATCGTTTACGCTAGTACAATGGACACCTTCTAGGACTGGAACTCCAGCTGCTTTCAGCAGGGCTTTTCCTTGAAACTCGTGGATATTCATGTTTCTCCTCAACCCCTCCGACCAAAAGCCGCCCCTTCAATGATGCGATATGATATTGTCAGCCTCGCGATGTGTTCAATAGCCAAGTTGTAGTCGCACAAAACATGCAGGTGGTTGTTCTTGCGGGTGGAGTTGGCTCTCGCCTTCGTCCGTGGACCAATAATATTCCAAAACCACTACTTCCGATGTTGGACGCTACTCTATTGGAAAGGGTAGTGGAAGGAGTTCCAACAGATTTGGTTGACGAAGTTGTAGTAGCAGGTGGCTACAAAGTTGACATGATTAGAGATTATTTTCGTCAAGCCAATGTCGATTTTGATGTTAGAATAGTTCCCGAGGATGAACCATTGGGGACTGGAGGCGCTTTAGGAAATTGTAGAGATATTGTCTCTGGAAGGTTTGCTTGCTTTAATGGCGACATAGTCTCTTCACTTAATGTTGGTAAAATGCTTGAGCAGCATTCGGGTATGAATGTGAAAGGCACTCTTGCATTATGGGAAGTTGAAGACCCTACAAGATTCGGAATAGTTGGGCTAGATGAGAAAAATAGGGTCACCCAATTCAAAGAAAAACCCAAACCTGAAGAGGTATTTTCCAACTTGATCAATGCTGGCTCTTACCTATTAGAAGAGGAAGTGTTCGACATTATGCCAAAAGAAAAACATAGTCTTGAGAGGGATGTATTTCCTGTACTTGCAGAGGAAGGAAGTCTCGCGGGATTCCCATTTGAAGGCTATTTCATAGATGCTGGTACTCCAGTTAGTTGGCATCAAGCAGTACGTCGTTGTATAGAAGAAGGGAGATACAAAACAGGTTCTGTTTCCGGTGGCACCTGGCACCAAGGAAGGCGCACAATTGCTAGAAATTCTATGGTTCAAGATGGATGTGTTGTAGCTGGAGAAGTTAGTGAATCAACTCTGCTCAAAGGTGCTAGAATTGGTTCTGGAGCAATCATCTCAAATTGCTTGATTGGAAAAGGGGTAGTTGTAGAAAATGATGTACAATTGACCAATGTTGTAGTTGGTCACGGTAGTGTTGTACCTTCTGGCCATATTCAAAGCGAAGGAACGATTTGAATCGCAGTCTCCAAAAAGGAAGTGCTTACACGCTACTGTATGGATGAGCCACTAATTGTCGTTAATTTCAAGACTTATTCCACTGCTATGGCAGGTGCTGCTGAGACTTTGGGCCAATTAATGGCAGATGTCGAAACCAATGCAAGAATGGTTGCAGTAACCAGTGCATTTGATCTCTCTAGTGTTAGTGCAATATCCGGATTAGAGGTTTGGTCACAACACCTAGACCCAGTAGGACAAGGAAGCCACACCGGTTGGCTTGAACCACAAACTGCGATTGAAAGAGGTGCTAAGGGCACAATCATAAATCATGCAGAGCACAAGGTTTCACTTGAACATGTCAAGGAATTAATGGCGATGCTACCTGATGGCTTTCCGATTTGTGCATGTGCAGCAGATGTGGGGGAGGCAAGAGCATTAGCCGAACTTGGTCCAACATTCATTGCGGTTGAGCCGCCCGAACTGATAGGTGGAGACATCTCAGTTACTACTGCAGACCCAGCAATTGTTTCTGATACGGTTGCAGCGGTCAAGGAAGTCAATCCGAATGTTCGTGTGCTATGCGGCGCAGGTGTGAAGAATGGTCAAGATGTTGCAACTGCAATCTCCTTAGGTGCAGAAGGAGTTCTGCTTGCCAGTGGGGTAACCAAAGCAAATGATATTCCAGGTGTCTTGCAAGACCTAGTCTCACTTCTTTGAAGCCTTGGCCATTTCAAGTGCTGATTGTTCTAGGCTTGCTCTTACCAAATCTTGTCCACCCGGGCAAGTATCTTTGTGGCCACAGTTTCTACATGTCCTCTTGCTTTTTGCTAGTGGAATTTGAGAAAGATCACAAGACAACCCCAGCCTATAGTGTAAATCAATCATTGCGTTCATATCAGACTTAATCATCTGGATTGCATCTTCCATATGGCGATGTGTGCAACGTTCTTTCCACATTTTCCACCGTCCATTATTCCAAAACAGATTCTCAACAATGTATCTTTCTGGATTAGCAGGCAGTCCATTTTGCTGGCACGCCCACATTACCATCGCCATATTCTCTAAGCGACTATCCTCTCCAAGATTTGCCACACCTTGAACTGTGAATCGCATCAAATGACAAGTGGTACCACTAAACCAAACCAAGTCTGGAGATATGTGCAAATCGAATTTGTCCAATTTTGTCCTATCCAGTCTTGAGAACAAATGCCATTCCTTTATTCTGCCATCAAGAATATCCTTGATTGGTTTTGTTTTCATAGCCGCGTGAAATCTTTGGCATGCGATTTCCACCAACCTATCGATTCGCTTAGATTCTATTTTTCTTCGAAGATTGCTAATTCCCCCAATTCTTGTCTCAATTACTTCGATTACAGATTTTTGTCTAGTTAATCCTCCAATTATTCTGTTTCTAATTTTGCCAGCAAGGTCCTTCTCAACCCAAGCATTCTCTCGAGAATGTGCAGTTAATCGTTCAATAATTACGCCACGCAATGCTCTTTGCATCAATCTCCAAGGAGAAGACCAATCTGATATATTGCGTAAATGTTGATTGAATCCACCCTGTCTTCGTGCGAATCCATATTTCAAAACCCAAGCTCTTGGGCATTGATTCATCAGGCTTCGTCTGCTGATTGACCAGATTTTAGGGCGATTGGCGATTGCGGTCTTTTTGGCTTGCATAAACGCTGGGGATTCACTCAAGCATTGTCAATCCTTCGTAATCAATTGAATACAAGGGTA
>CAZEXE010000022.1:0-26238 GCA_964516645.1 uncultured Candidatus Poseidoniales archaeon | reverse complement strand
CATTGCCATCAAGAATCCTAAAGCGAGCAATGGAAGTGCCCAGTCTCCAAATAGTGCAGATGCTAAATCGCTGGTAGTGATTTCTTCATCAGAAGAATCTTCCCAAACAATATCTGCTGAAACTGCTGTAATGATAACAGCGCCTAAGAATATCAGGCCAACTCTTGCAAGAATAGAAAGTAGTCTCATTCAAAATCCTCCTCAAGAATTTGCCTTCTAGTCAGCATTATTCCGAACAATACAACCAGCATTACACTAGCCAGGTAAACTAGAATTTGGATTACCGCGAGGAACTCTGCACCCATCAAGATGAAAATTCCTGCAACACCCATGAAACAAAAAATCAAACACATCATCGAATGTGCAACTCTCTGCATGTAAATTAATCCGAGAGCGCCTCCAATAACGATGGTACTCATCAAAAAGAACACACCGACTTCAAGGTACATTGCTAAGTCCATGCTCAAGCCTCCCCTGCTGCCGCTTTGGCGGCCTTCTTGGCTCTCTTGTCTCGTTCTTTGCTAGCCCTCTTTGCTAATTCAGCGTCTACGGCTTCTTGATGGTCGCCAATTAGAACTCTAGTTCTACCTGCATCCATCCAAAGATCTTGACGAGAGAATCCAGACATTCCATCATACTCATTGGTCATGAAGAAGGAGGTGAAATTGCACGCTTCCATGCACAATCCACAGAACATACAGCGACCTAAATCAATTCGACCAGATACGATTTGGTCGTCTGCAGGGTACAATGACTCGAGTGGAACATTATCGATTTCTCCTGTGTCATTCCAGCGCATACGTGCACTGTCGCCTGTTAGGTCTAGAACTTCTCCGAATCTCCATTCATCAGGAGCATCGGTGTGCGCAGTAGCGAGATTGAATGAAGGTAGAGTTTCAACAACTTCTGGCTTTTCTACTGCAGCGAAATTACCAACTTCAAGTTCAGCGCCATATCCTTCCCATTCGCCTTCAGCACTGTCTAATACATCGACACGCAACTCAGTTGTCATGTGTAGACAAGCGTTTGGACAGACGTTTACACACATCTTACAAGCGGTACAAGTCTCCCAAATTACACCGATACGGCCGTTGTAATTTCCTGGAACGAACAACCAAGGCTCGATTTCTTCTATGCGCTCATATGGATAATTCACAGTTTGTGGTTTCCAAATTGTTGGAGTAAGGTCGGTTCCAGCTCTATCTGGAGCGTAGTGGTGTGCAGTGATATCGTTGAGATGTTTGGTTTTCTCAGCACGAACAATATCAGACTCGTCGATAAACTCAGGGTGTGTTGTATTGTGATAACCGCTTGAAAATCTCTTTCCGATGAACTCGTAGGTTCTCAATACTGTCAATCCTGTTATCTTAAACGGGTACCAAAATAGGTTTCTGAAATTCGGTTTTCCATGTGGATGTGATGCCATTTTCTCACCTCACTCCTTTCCTGCAGTATGCGTTCCCGCAGGTGTCATCGTACGAATGTGGTACATACGTTCCTCATTCTCTTCGATGTTCTCATCTTTCATCAAAATCACGAATACAGCCAACCAGAATAGAGTTGTTATGATTGGCAATCCCCATGGGATTGTGAATTCTAGAATAGTTAGGTCCCAAGACCATCCGCCAGCCACTGTGTCAGATAGTGCGCCTGCATCAAAGAAGTACAGGCGGTAAACGATAGAAAGTACGACTTGCAAGACTGCAAGAGGCAACAACATTCTCCAACCGAATTCTAAGATTTGGTCGGTTCTAATTCTTGGTAGAGCTGTTCTAGCCCATACGAATACTATTGTGAAAATGAACCAAGCCTTGAGCAAAGTCCAAACTACACCAGGAATCGCTAACCATGCATCTCCAAGATATGGAATTGAACCGATGGTTCCAGCGAATGGTGCGTGCCAACCGCCCATGAAGAAGTGAGCGAATAAGATGCTTGCAGCATATACACGCATGTATTCAGCAGCGAATAGTAATCCGAATCTCATGCCTCCATATTCGGTCCACCAACCTTCTACAAGTTCGGCTTCTGCCTCTGGCATGTCGAATGGAATTCTCTCGACTTCAGCGATCATGCTGACCAAGAATAAAACTCCACCAAGTGGCATCAAGAATAATAGCCATACTCCTGAAGAGTGTTGGAAGTGTACGATTTCAAGGAAATTGAAAGAGCCCGCCATAATACATACGCTAAGGATTGACAATAGCAGCGGAATTTCGTAAGCGGTTAATTGAGCCGCGCTACGGATTCCTCCAAGCAAGGTATACTTATTGTTCGAAGACCATCCTGCAAAGAATACACCAAGAGGTGCGATTCCAAATATCGCAAAGGCGAATAGAACAGATAGTTCTGGATTTGCCCCATAGATTCCACTAGATAATGGAATCATTCCCAATATCATTACTGTAGAAGAAATCACTAGGAATGGTGCCAATTCAAAAATTACTTTGTCTGCTCTTGATGGAACCATATGTTCCTTGGTAAGGAATTTCATTCCATCGGCAATGTTCTGGAAGAAACCTGGGAAAATGGTGACACCATACCAAGAGCGGTTTCCAACTCTGTTAACCATCTCTTGCTTGTGCCCTGAATTTCCTGCAACTTTGTTGAGCCATTTATTGAGTGCACCAACTGGTTTACCTAAGCCGTATGGAATCATGTTCCACCATTCACCAGCAGTTACACCATTCTCTCCGACCCATAACGAACGAAGAGCGGTTGTTGCACCTCTACGGTCGTTTACACGAGCGTAGAATTTTCTCTCAATCCATAGAATCATGAACATTGAGAGCATGATTCCACCAAATGTTACCAAGCAGGTAACCATAGTGAATACGAAGAATGCAATATCATTTGCAGAAGATTCGAGGAAGGTGTCCTCAAATGCCCACGAGAATAATTCTCGAGTTCGGTAGTAAATGAAGTCGTGAAGTCCTAGCCAGTCATCCATAATAATCACCTCAGCGGTCGGTCTCCCCGATACATGGATCGAAGCTTCCCATGATTGCAGGTATATCTGCAACCTTGTAACCAATCATTGTCTTGGCAACATATGGAATAGTGATGAACATTGGAGAACGGATGGATACTCTGTAAGGATGCTTGCCCCTTCCATCGCCTCCTCCTTGGATGTAGAAGTTGGAAACTCCTCTGGTGCACTCGTAAGTACTGAATCCCGTTGCTCCTTCAGGGGCACGGGTTGGTGCCTTGGTAATCAACATCTCATCGCCCGGTTGGTAGTGAGTATTTGCGCCTCCAGGAATCTTCTCTATCGCATCAAGTAACATTCGACAAGACTGGCGCATCTCTTCCATACGCACACGATAACGGTCATAGCAATCAGCGCCTTTGACGCTGGTTGGTTTCTCGACAGCCGGTTCCCAGTCCACTTGGTCGTAGACAGAGTAAGGGTTAGTCCATCGTGCGTCGGTGTTTACGCCAGCAGCACGGATATTTGGACCGGTTACTCCAGCATTGATTTGGTCTTCAGCAGTAGCATATCCTACACCCTGTAATCTGACCAACCAAATTGTAGATTCATCAAGCAACATTTCGTATTCCTTGATTCTGTTTTCAAACAACTTGACCTTAGCCTTCATTCTGTTAGCCCAGCCAATTGGAAGGTCTCTCTTTACTCCACCAACTCTTGGATAGTTGTAGTGCATTCTTGAGCCGCCTAATTCTTGTAACAAGTCAAGGAACATTTCTCGGTCACGCAAACACCATGTCATCAAAGTCAGATTTCCGATATCTGGACCGAATGCACCAAGCCACATCAAGTGGCTTGCAAGTCTTTGAACTTCTGCAGCCATCAAACGAATGTATTCTGCACGCTCAGGTACTTCGGCCTCTAGCAAATCTTCTGCAGCCATAATGTAAGAGTGGGCCCAAGTCATTGCACTAACATAGCAAAGTCTGTCGCAATATGGTGTGATTTGGGTGAAATCTCTTGCCTCACATATCTTCTCTACACCACGGTGAATGTATCCTAATTCAGCCTCGGTATCAGTGACTGTTTCTCCATCGACCTTAACGCGCAAAGTCCACAATCCATGAGTCATCGGGTGCTGAGGCCCCATTGTAATCCACATTTCTGCCATGATACCACCTCACTTTACCCGGCCCTCATCAACCGGCTTTCGACCGAATCCTTGTGGATCGTCGTACATTTCATTGAAATCGTGATAGCGAATCTTATGTTGGCGTTGTAGAGGATGGAATCCTACAGGAGAATCGTGTGGGTTTAGCACACGATGCATGTTATTGTGACCTTCGAAATCGATTCCGACCAAGTCCCAAGTTTCCTTCTCATTCCAATCAGCGCCTACCCACAGGTCTTGAATTGAAGGTACAGAAGGTGAATCTCCAGATGCTAGAGGAATGAAAATCTCGAATTCCATAGGGATGTCATTTCCTTCAAGATCCTCTCCCTTGTGAACAGTCATGGTGTGAGCCTCAACATTGTGAATTGGCCAGCGGTGCATGTGGTATGCAACTTCCCATCCACGATCAGCGCCACCAGAGGGAAAGTGGGTGCCAGTAATCATTGCACAGTGGTTAACTCCAATTTCATTCTTCAAATACTTAGCAACGGCTCTCCATTGGTCTGGGGAGCAAGTGATGCGAACGAATTCAAATGCCTTATCTGCTGAATGTGCTACAACTTCGACTGTGACTCCTGCATCCTCGAATCTTTCAGCAAGATTGTCAGCAGCAGCTTTTGCTGCTGCAGAGTTCTGTTCTTTGGAAATCGTAGTTCCCATCTCAGTCATCTCCTACAATGATTGGCTTGTCGCCATCGCGACCGGTAGATGGTGCTCCACCGATTCGGATAATCTTCTCACGGAGTTTACCAAAGCCATCGATTAGTGCTTCAGGACGAGGTGGGCATCCAGGAATGTAAACATCAACAGGAATTACAGTGTCAACGCCTTCCAAGATGTTGTATGATTGATAATATGGGCCTCCAGAAATTGCACATTCTCCCATTGCAATACAGTATTTTGGCTCAGGCATTTGCTCCCAAAGGCGAACGATTGGGTCTGCGAATTTCTTTGATATTGGCCCATTTACCAACAGAACATCTGATTGACGCGGGCTTGAACGGAACAATACACCAAACCGGTCTCCATCGAATCTCGGAGTAGCAGATGCTGCCATCTCGATTGCACAACACTTGATTCCAAGGTGAAGTGTGAATAGAGATTTACGGCCTGCCCAGTTGAAGAAACGCCCTGCTAGGACGCTCAGTAATTGCTTGATTTTTGTTGCCTTTAGAGCCTCGTCGGTTACATCACCGACAACTTCTACTAGCGTCCTGCTATTGAATGTAGTATAATTCTCTCCAGTTTCACTCATCATATCACCTCAGATGTATATGCGACCTCGCTTACGGAATACATGCCACACGCCAAGAACCATGGTGGCAAAGAAAATGGTTAGAACGATCATTTCAGTTCCAACCAAATCGATTGGATCGGATGATGATGCACCAGTTGCATCCATCGCTAGGAGCCCGCCCAAAGCCATGAACATAAATGCGACATCGAAAACTAGGAAAATAATAGCATACCAGTAATATTGGAAATGGAATTGAATCATCGCATCACCAACTGGTTCTGAACCACATTCGTATGTTGAAAGACGACGAGGATACAGGCTGTGGTCTCGCTCATAACCTTCCATCAGCCATGATTTTGTCATGTGTGGACGGGAGGGGTCAACCTTCGGCATGACGAAGTATTGCGTGACAAATGCGCCTAATGGCACGCCTATGCCAATAAGAGTCATCAAAGCCATCGAAAGATAGGTGCCTGTTACCGTTTCTGCGCCAACCAACTATGCCACCAACTGAGAGCGTTGACACTCTCTTGCCACGCCCACTCGACAACCGTCCATAAGCGTTGTCTCGTACGCACGCGAGATATTGCCTCGCTCAGCAGATGACCCCGTAGGGGTCAATTACGGCGACGAAGAGCAAGTATTGCAAATCCAATAAGCACTAAAGCGCCTATTCCCATCAACACATTCGGAGTAATCAATGAATTCAAACCAAATTCCTCAGGTTGACCATTTACGGTCAATTCAATATTTTCTCTACCAACCAATCCTATCTCGGAAGGTTCAGCTGAAAGTGTGAATTTGAACGAGTCTTCGACTTCTGCGGTTTCTCCACCAGGAGGATTTACTTTAGCGGTAATTACAACCGATTCTCCTTCTCCTAGTGTGCAAAGAAGATGATCTCCGTTATTTGTGCAATCTGCACCAGCACTATATCCAAGGATTACATTCCATCCTCTCATACCTCCACTAGAGAACACCTTGAACTCTGATTCTACATTTCCAGTGTTGATTAATTCCACTTTGAATTTTGGTGAGTTACCAATTTCTCCGAATGTAATGTCCCTCTCTACATCTCCCTCTAGAACCATCTCCACATCGAGCACAGTCTCTACTGACAGTGAGAATGTCACTTTACCACTACGGTTTGCTGCATTGGAAACAGAAGTTGCTACCATTTCCAATATTCCACCATCACCGTTTTCAGCACCGGAATTGACTTCAATATGTAGCGTAATTATTGCATAGTAAGGCAATGGAGTATGGGAATCCACCAATTCGTTTTCAACAATTTTTTCGAATATTTTATCTTCATTAGAACCGATTAATGGAGAGTTACCATCGTAGTAGAAAGTACCTGTTGTTTCATTGAATGCGCCCCAACCTTTTGGTACAATTATTGGCCCATCAATTGGCATTCCTCGATAGGTTAGAGTTCGAGTTGCTGTACCTGATAAGCCTGAGAAATCAAAGATTGCTTCATCGGTCATATCTCCAGTATTTGTGACTTTGATATTGAAGGATTGACTGCCTCCTGGTGGCAATACAAGTATTGCGTTTCGAGATAAATCATCGACAGAATTCATGAGAATTGCATCCATGGCGAAATCACGATCGGAAAGAATTGCTCTGAAAACAAACTCTAGTTGATTGTCAGGAACGCCATCTTCGTTTTCGTCACCATTGTTATTGTCTCCCAAATTGGTCACTCGTACTGTTAACCGAGAACTCTCCAATTCTTCTTCACCATCAATAGATACCACCAGATACATGATTACAGTATCTCGTGCATCAATATCCACTTCGGTTACAACTGTTCCATCTTCGGTCTCGAAATGCTTACCCCATCCTGGTTGTGCTGTTTGGGAAATCACTGAGAATCGGAATCTATCTAGTGTGTTACCATCGTTTGAAACAGTTATTGGGAATTGAACGGTGGTATCTGATCTACCTGTTTGATCTTCTGCAGGAGCGCCCCCGCTCATCGCATGGACTGCCTTTACTGTAATTGTTAGGTCCTGAGTATCATATGCGCCACCACTGGAAGTAGGCAATACTGAGAATGTAATTGTGACTTCTTCGGTTGCAAGAGCATCCAAAGGCAAGGAAATTGTGACATCGATGGTGCCAGTCTTTTCATTGCTGAATCTTGATTGAGTTGAAATCGTAGATGATTCCAATGAAACCGACCAACCCGTAGGTGGTGAAGATGCTGAAACTCTGAACGTGTCTGGTCCATTGCCTTCATTGGAAACTGTCAAAGTTGTCGTAGCATCTTGACCAGGCTCGATATTGTATAGAGCAGTATTTCCTAAAGACATCGAAGCACCGTGTGATTGGCCAACTGTAATTGAGACATCTGCGTCACACTTAGCTGTACCTCCATCTTTACCCTGTATTGTGATTGTCTTCTGAGAATTCGCTTCAATTGAATCATCAGGTGTTACCTCGATTGTGAATTCTTTCTCACCGTCTCCGCCACTATAAGGCAACATTCCGCTTGAAGCACCGTCAACACTTGCCCACGCTGGACTTTGAACAAATCCAACGCTGACCGACCAATCGGTGTTACCTTCATTGGAGAACGTAGCGGTTAAAGTCCCGGTTTCCCCTGGTTCTAGAGCCATACTGGTCTTTGACAAAACCAAATCGCACTCCTTCAATTCTGGAACATTTAGATCAAATTCTTCTGTATCCGATGCGCTGCCATTTGGATTTTGGTCATTGGTTACAATACCTTCAATTTCCCAGCAATACTTGTCGCTTGCTTTTCCTTCAGGAACTTCCAATGTTACCTTTACCCATTCTGATGAGCCATTATCAATTTGCACTTGACTAGGGTCGACATCAATCGACATACTACTATCTGAAGTACATCCTGAACCACCAACTGGGTCAACGGTTAAATCGACTGTTTCCTGTACCCTGCCGGTGTTTTCAACTTCTACATCCCACTCAATCGTGGTCTCTCCGCCCCAAGTTTTGTGAGGCGATTCAACTGTCAAGTCTACACCGAAAACCGCAGAACCCGCACCATCACCAGCAGTTGTTTCAACATCTTGTGATTGTTGGGCTGGTGCACCTGGTTGGTCAGGAGGAGTTACCTGTTCGTTTGCATTTGCAGTTACTGTGGTAATGCATGAGCCTTCAGCGTTTTGAGCAAGGGTCACGTTAAGGAATGTCTCCTCATAGTCATTTGACTCAATTGGTTGCCCAATTTGACCAATTGTTGAAGAGTATCCAGTACAATCTTGTTCATTGGTTGCGGCTAAATTTACCGAAACGGGGTTGGCCCCATTATTGTAAACGCGAACTGTGTATTCCGCGGTCTCACCTGGGTTGACGGTTTGTGAACTTGGAGTTACCGAAATTGAGATGTTCGCATCACGGCCGGAATCGTCTGCAGTAACCGGATTTGCTATGGCTGGAACCAATGAAAATAGCATTAACGCAACCAATAGAACACTGGTGATGCTCTGCCCGGGTGCGAGGTCTTTCTTGCGGGGTTCCATGAACCCCGGTCACAGTGGTCACATGAAAAGCCTATGGACAGATGCTCATATCATTCAACATTTACAAAAGTCACAGATGCTGCACCACAATTGACACAAGATTTCACTTTACAAACCGAATGATATCTAGCTCCACACGAAGGACATCCTTGCATCCAAGAGAGGATGGGTTGCCTACAAGAGAAACACGGCGTAGCGTTTTCTTGCTGATCTGACTCTTCGAATACTGCTTGTGAAGGAGCGTTTATTGGCATGGTTTCTTCATTCTTTTTTCTAAGGAAGATAACTACACCTACAATCACGATTAGTGGAATAATGCCCAATATTGTCCACAATAATGGCCCCATGGCCGAAGATTCATCCCCAGCTGCTTCACCCTCACTCGACATCTCTATGTCGAGGCGTGAATTTTCTACATCATCTGCACCAGATATTGAAATTGAAAGTGTAGCGTCACCGGGTTTATTTGCAGTAACTTCTAACCTAATCTTCTGAGATTGACCAGCCTCGAGGTTTACTGAATCTGCTCCATCAAAAGCCACACTCCATCCACTAGAAGGAATCGTTTCGATTGCTCCAGAAACCAATGTATTTCCAGTATTAGTGATGGTTAATTGAAGAATCGAAGTCTCTCCTGTTTCGAGAACAAGAGCACCATCAACTTTCCAACTGACTTCTTTGGACAATGCTACTAGCATCGTAACGGTTTCATTAATGGATACAAGGTCTCCACTTAATGTTACTTTGAATTCTGGTTCAGAGGCAGGGTCAGCCATCGCTGAAATGATGATTGTACAAGTCATTGGTTTGACATCGCCCTTTGTTACTACCCCTGGTGAAGTGCAATCACCGAGTAAATTGTTTTCGAGTTGTAAAGCAACACTAGGATTCCATTGTGTATTCTCTGTATTTTCAACCAACCAAGTGTAATTGATTGGGACACCTGCAGGGTGCTGGCCTGGTCCGAAAATGTTCGTCCAAGTCTCGCCACCAATTTCTATCGATGAAAATGTCAAAACAGGCTGAGGCAAAATGACAACGTCAACATCTTCGGAATGACTCCAAGAAGACTGATTGGAATCCATAATTAACTTGATTTCACCACTTTTAGCATCTTGTTGTGCGGTGACTGAAATGATGATGTTTAGTGACTGGGTCCATGCCAATTCAATATCTTCGAGAATTGTATTTTGTGACCAGCCAAGAGGCAGTTGCAATCTAGGACTTAGCGACAAATCGATATTCCCTCTATTCTCAATTGTATATTGAAGGGATAATGTGTTTCCAGGAGTGATCGAAGAGAATGATGATTCTAAATCGACGGTGACATAAGAAATCTCTTGAACAACAAGCGGCAATTCGTATTCCATAATTTTCGCTTCTTCACTTTGTGATACAACTTTGAGAATAACAGTCAATTCGGCACCTGCCAGTGTCATTACTTGCGGAGGTGTAAATGAAATTCCAATATTCATTTGCCCATCTTCTAACATCAATCCTGTTGAGGCAGAATTCGCTCCGCCCTGTGCAGAAAGATCGTCAAATCCTGCGTGCCATCCAGGTGGAGATTCTAGGAACAAATCATACCCAATATCTCCATTTCCAAGATTAAACAAACGGATATCGATTGAAGTAACATTAGAAGGATTTACTGGAATCTTAGTATAGTCAAATTCAACTCGAGTTTGAGACAAAAGGGGTGCATCCAGCATTAGTGTGAACGGGCTGCTAACATCATTATCTTCATCATATCCAAGCAAGTTGATCAAATACATTCCAGGGTCTGGTCCAGAAGGATGAACCAATGTAACATTGATTATTACACCTTCTTGACCATCCAATTCAAAATCGGTCTGATCTAGACCCACATACCATGACAAAGGAGCGTTACTTGGACTGGTTACACTAGTTGCAGAAATCGATGCATTAGTAGTAATCAGTGCGGTATTGGTTAGCGTAACCTGCCATGATGACGATGTTGCGTTGATATCGGTGAGAGATACAGTAGAATTTGTCGATTCGATTCTTACTCCCGGGGTAGTGACATTCACTATCATATCCATCCTATTATTTCCTTCATTGATTTCATCAATTGTGTCAGATGAATCAACCAAAAAGCTCAGTGTTCTTGCTCCTGCGGTTTGAGGTTGCCAATCCCAGAACAATACTTTGGAACCTCCAGGGCCCAAATCAAATGTTTGTGAATCGATATAGACTCCCTCTTCTTGGAAAATAACCTCAACATTTTCAGCCTCAACATTTCCTAGGTTTGAAACTTGCATCTCTACCAATACATCATCGCCCACTTGAGGTATTGCAATGTCTATACTGAAAGAAGAAGGGATGGGTGCAGGGTCAGGCCTCAAATCGTTTACTCCAACTCCTGAAACGGCTATTGCAAACGGTTGTGCCCTAGAGCCTGAATGGCCAGCATCAGTTACTTTAACAGTCCATAAGCCCATTTCTGCAGAGTCAACTAAGACAACCTCCACATTGTTCAATGTGTCATATGTTCCGCCTTGGATGGAGCGGCCTTGAGAGAATTCATTTCCTTTGTATTCAACCCCACTAGGAGTAGTAACCAACAAATTCAGATTGTTGACTAATTGTGTGTTTGAGAATCTTGATCCTCTTTCATCCGACCATGCAACGACGGCTTTGAAGGCTTGATCAGGAGTTGTAATGTTGAATGAATAACTCTTCGAATTACCGGTAGATGACAAAATAGAACGGTCATCAACCCAAATTCCACGGCCGTTGTTCGGTGCTAAAGTTCCCTTGAGGTCAATACGGCCCCATCCTTCATCCATATTCGGAATATCACGGGTCCCAAGATCTCTAGCGCCCAAAATCATCAGTGCTTTCACAAGAGCCCCTTGAGGTTCAGGTCTTTGGGCAACCTCGGTAATGTATTCTCGAATCAATGCTGCAGTTCCTGCGGCGTTTGGAGTCGCCATACTGGTTCCTGTGTATTCCAAATACCAAGTACTAGTCCAAGTGGCTCCGCTTGTATCTGTCGCTTCTTGGGCTTTACAAGAACGAACGAAACCGCCAGGAGCGAGAATATCGGGTTTAATTCGCCCATCATCTACTGGGCCACGGCTTGAGCCGTCCATGATACTGTTTGGAGCGCCCTGGTACCTATTTTGTGAGTTGCCTACTGCAATCAAATTCTTCGCAGTAGCAGGTGAACCAATTGTATCTGATTGTGGCCCATCATTACCTGCAGCAAATAGAATTGTCAATCCTTCACGACCACTGTAATACTGGTCGTAATATCTGGCACGATCATCAACATCTTCGGATGAAGAAGTGTAAACTCCCCAATCAGAACTAGATTCAGAGCCCCATGAATTAGAATGAGTTCTAGCACCATTACTGTAAGCAGTGTTAAGCATATTGTTAATGCTAGACCACTGAAAATTGCCGCTATTATCATTCTCCATTGCTTGGAAGTACAATTCTGCTTCCGGTGCAATTCCAGCATAATTTCCTCTAGTTCCATCCCCTAATACAGTACAAGCAACGTGTGTGCCATGGCCTGAATGTGCATCTGCAGTTGAGCCGTCTCCGATAACATCGACATTGCCAATGACTCGGCTTCCGAAGTCTCCATGGTCATGGTCTAGGCCGGAATCTGCAATTGCGACAATTTGTCCTGAACCATCTAAGTCGGTTGTATAATACTGCTCCATGGCATTGATATTCATATGGTTTCGAGCTTGGTCATTCCAAATCGTTAGACTCGGTTGTGGTCCAATCCATGCTACCGACGGCTCTGCAACAATCGATGCAATCGAGGACGCAGTGAAACCATCATATCTTCCGGTTTCTGCAAAAATAGAATCGCTAAGGAAATTGTTAGCAACTATATCGAGTTCTTGATGTAGTCTCATCCCCCAGTTATCGGATATATCGACTCCAGGTAACAAAGCCTCACCCCTCCAAGATTCTATTCTAACCGGAGTATTTTCTTGGGATTCAAACACAGCAAAATCAACCAACATTGCAAGTGGAACGGGTTGAATTGCAGCGATGCCATCGATGTCCTTCACGCTTACAAGGCCACTTTGTGTGCCTTGAATCAAAAGCCCAGAAGGTGCAATAAATTCTCTAACCTCGACACCGGGATGGTCAGAAATCTGAGCCCTGACTTCAGATAAGCGGAAATCGGTTGCAACCAAAACCAACGATAAATCTGGTCTCGAAGTCAATAACTCGTTGGGAATCTCGTGTTCGAATAACACTCCTGATGCATCGTGAACCCCTAATCTAGAGTGGGCTAGTAAAGGCCTCTGTTCGAGAGATAATGACTCGTCTAGTTCACCAACCAAATTTCGAATTGAATCTTCGGGTAAATCAAACCTAATCCATTCTACATTCGACTCTTCCTCAAAGGCAGCCGGCTGATTGACAACCGGTATTCCTGAAAGAAGGAATACAATGAGTAATAGAAAGGCTCTACGCACATGCCTAGGCCGATGAAAGTTCGTTTTAGGAGTTGTCACAAATAGTCTCACAAGAACCACGTTACTTCTTCACAATCGTTATGGAATATAGCGGTTTGATATTCTGAGACTTGGTGAGTGAATTGTTCTTGGTTTTCGACACCTCTGAAATCTGTCCATTGTATATCGATTTGAATTGTATATTCGTCCCACACAGTATAGCCTCTAACATCTAATTCCATTTTATCGCCAGATATGCTCGTATGGCTAGGTATCGCATCGAAAGAGACCTGTAAACTATCGAGGACAGTTTTGTCTTTGTCAACAAATTCCACGAGCAGTGTCACATCAGTGATTTCTCTACTTCCATCGTTGATTAATTCGGTGAGAACAACGTGACCATTTCTTTGTAGATACATCACCTCTATCTCAACGTCATCTCTTGGAATCACCCAATACCAAGTAGAGACTATTGCGCCTAGAATCATCACCAAAATTACACCTGCTAAAGCGACTCTCATAGGGTGAATACCCTCTGTGAACTCTTTGACTCGCTCACCAATTTCTTGAGACATTTCGTGGAGTTCTTCCTCCATTTCTTCGTCGTATTCGTCGCTCATCCTGTCACCGCCGCTACTGCTGTTGCCAATAATGATGAGAATGGATCTCCAATCATTATGTGCGTTGTTTCTATTTCGCCACCTGTAAGACTACTAATCAAAGATAAATCGGTAACTACTCCATTAACTCCCACACTGGAAGCTGTTGGGATTCCACCGGTAAATTGAGCGTCCAATAATACGGCCCTTGCATCAATATCGCCCCCTAATACAGAAACTTCAGTGTGCGCAGTTGCTACAATTCTTCCACCCGTAATTCCATCAACAACAATCACTGGATAACCTAATGGACGGTAAATATGAACCTCCGCACCCTTCAAATCCTCGCCCACCATTTCTGCCGAAATGATGTTCACGCCTTCTTGCATCATCGTGTTGCTTCTACGAATATACAACTTCTCTACACCATTACCTGATGCGGAAATCCTTGCACCGAAATCCTCGGTAACTTCCATTGAGAATCTATCTGGTAGATTCTCTGAAAGCATCAGGTTATCTCCTCGAATATTCTGAGATTTCCCTTTGGTTTCGATAAATAAATCCATATCGTCACTGTTTGAGGAATATTCCATTTCGAACATTCCTTGGAATGAACTCTCCTCGTGAATATCGAAGTTGTTATCGGGCTGGGCCAATAGGTGCATTTCACCGGGAACATCTCTGATGAACATAGTCGCTGGCCACCACAATCCATCGACCTTTCTCAATTGCTGTAACATCAATGAATCCGCTGAATTGATTCCAATTCTATCTTCAGGAGGCACATTCAAATCTGCCTGCAAAATATCTCCAATCTTTGAAAATAAATCAGCGCTGGCTGGTGCATTAAATATCATCATTTCAGTTCTGATTCCCCGCAATTGGTTGATCTGCAACACCCTAGCATTGTCAAATCTCTCACCCATATCATAGGTCATGTCAATCGTGGTTCTTGGAATGATTAAATCAGACTCTGTTGAAATGGACATATGTATTGTGACATCACGTTGTAATTCTGTATCTAAACCATTGAGGACGAGCAAAGAATCCGTTCTTGATAAGCCATTCAACTCGATAGTAAGCATTGGACGGAATGGCGTCCAACCATCAAGTGAAGCGATTATATCGAATGTTGGTATATCGTCGGTAATAGTTACTGCATATGATAATTGTATTCTGCCAGCAGGTAATTGAGGCATCCAAATCTTGCTATGCCAAGATCTCCTTTGCTCAAATGTAACGCCTTCTTCTTCCAGTTCTTCAGTATCCAACAATGACAATTCTCTAGACGAAATATATCCATCTTGTATAGCATCTACAAGCGATGAACTATCGCTTAAACCGGCCCAATCTAAGGCTTGAACTACCTGTAGTCTTTCCTCGTCAGATATAGTGAAATCGTCCAGTGCAGACGATACGACCAAACGTGAACTTTCTGTGAATTCAGGCATTCTTGAATAATTGAATACCAATTCAGTAGCCTCTAACACCTCTCCAGATATTCCATGGACCCATCTTGGTTCATCTGGAATATTTACTCCTTTCTTAACATCTAATGTGATATCAAATTCTTCACCTGTTATCAAATCAAGACCTAGGCTCATGTTGCTGGCAACATTGGATGCATCACCCAAGTTGACCATGGCCTCAACAGTGAAATCATTGACCGAAGAGCCAAAATCAATCATTCCAGAAAGGAAGAAAGATAGTGCAAGAATTCCATCGGCCTCACCAAATTCTGGAACTGAAATAATATCTGCGTTCTGGGATGATGGCAAAGACATAGTTATATTCGCTGGTAATGGATTAAGATGTATTCTTCCTGACAAACCTAAGAATTCATCACTTCTATCACTCTCATCTTCAAGAAGGACACTGAACGGTGCAGAACCTGTTCGATTCATTATCAATTGACTATTTCCTCTCATACCTATCGCACCAGGTTCTTCAGGAGGATATAGGGCTACAGAAGTAAGATTTGACAATTTCAAAGACATGCTGGCTTCGCCAACATTTTGGTCAATCCAGAATCTTGCGTGATCATCATCCATCGTCAGCGGAGTTGTTGCATTCGAGATTTGTACCTCGATAGAACCTACTCCGTCAGGAGCGGACAATGCGAGAGTATCTCCCAGTTGTAACTCAAATTGAGATGGAAGGTCGTTTAGGCGCAGAGCATTGTATTGACCGTTGCCCTCTCCGCAGTAGGTGATTGTGCCGATTTCTCCTGTTGCAGAATAAGCGATATCTGTCCCTTGTTGAGAAATTGTTAGATTTCCTGGGCGATTTGAAATTGATGCAAATTGTCTTACATCTCCCTCTGTTGAATTAGAGAAATGTGTCAGATGTCCGATAATTAATTCTTCACCTGAGATTCCTGAAAGCGAAATAGTTCGTAAATCAGTATCTTGGTCGTACGAATAAGATACTCCAGAAATATTTGTCATTGACAAACTCATACCAACTGGGACTAAGGGGGCATTTACCCTACCATATTTGCCGTCTACATTTCCATTCTCATCAGTATTATCTAGGTCTTCTGCTAGCAAAATATGATCCTTCTCCATCACAGGATGAGCACTGCTGCCGATTGATAGGCTCAAACTTCCAGTTGTCATCTCAGTGCGAGCACTGCCATCATTCCAAGTTTGGCGGACCTGATTGTAAAATTGCAAAAATATCTCTCCACTCGATTCTCCGGCAGTTCCAACAATCGCTTCAGGTAAACCATTCAAAATAGTACCTAAATCAAGAACGATTTCAACCAAATTGAGAATAATATTGTCTAACAATTCACTGAGTAAATCTGGCGCAGTACCAAATTCAACTCTGATTCTATTGGATGAAGGAATCTCAAACGTTCCAAAGACCGCTACAACTTCTGGTAAATCAATAATCTCAACTTCCATAGATGATGAGTCCATTGCATAGCCATGTCTTTGGAAGGTTGAAGTATACTCAATTTTAGATATTCTTTCAGTTCCAGCAATCAAAATCAAACTGTTCCAACGGTTATCGCTTGGGTCGAAAATTAAACTTGAATCTGCAACATTTACCGAACTATCTGCAGTATAATTCTTTATTGAAATGATTAAGGATAATCGATTTGGCATTTCTCCTGGGAAGTTGGCCGAACCTGGAGCTTCGCCAATCAAGGTGAATATAGCATCGATTTCTTCTTGAGGCAGCGTTCCTTTCGGCATATCTCTAACCCAGCCGCGTGAATCGGTGATATTGCCAAATTGGCCTCCCTCCTCTACATGAGCGGAACGATCTTCGAAATAATGGAACCACAGGTCTGCATCTGTATCGCTGAAAATTTCTATGTTATCGAATGAATTTTCTCCAGCATTATCGTTGCGAATGACCAAATCTACTTCCTCGGGAATCAATGTATCCCCTTCTATTGGATGTAGCCCTATATCGATATAGCCCAATTCATCTAATGCCCGATTCCCATCCAAATCAGGTTCATCGAAGTGTACATATCCAATTCCGATTGAATAACCACATTTGTGCAATCGGCTTTCTTCATCATGGTCAGCAATTGGATCATACCAAGAAGAATCTTCACAATCAGTTTGCTCATTTGCCGAATTTCTATTCGGGTTGGAAACTAAGATTGCATATGGCGCAGATACCGATGTCACTTCGAGACCAGAATCATCTCCTCCATTGAAGATGTTCAATACATCGATTATACTAGTGAAAGTGTCTGTAATGTTCAGTATCATTTGGTCCAAACCGACTCTGACCTGGAAATCGTGAGGAGGTTGAGTAAATCTAGAATCGATTACCAAAGCATAGGATTCACCATCGCCTGTGAAGGTCAAATCATATGCAACTCCCTTCATCAATGATACTTCCATACTTGCCATATCATCCCATAGTGGATCATTATGGTCGAGCACTCGAACCTTCCACTGGAAGTTTGGACGAATCCAAATTGACTCAATCGTCGGGATTAATCCATCTCCCCATTCAACTCCCCAGCCTTCTCCTTGAGTCCCGAGTCCGACTATGGAAAGACCAACAGCAACATCGCTGCTTCCATCACCATCAATATCTATTGCATTCTCGAATAGTCCAGTGCCTTCGAATGACAAAATATCTCCTGTAAATGTACCATAGTCCCATGCTTCGTGCTGAGGTCCATCATTTCTTGCAGTGTAGTTAACATACAACGAATAGGTATTCGCTCCGAAAGCCAATGGGTCGTTGAAACTAGGCGGTAATTCAAACAAAGTATCCAAGAGGTTGTTAGGCCAGCCATCTGGATGAGAATCAGGGTCAGTCAAGTAAACATATGGCCGTGGATGTGATGGCTCTAAGGGATCTGTTTGCCGCATCGTGATGTCTCCAAGCACCCCATCTGTTGCAAGTAATGCATCACCTTCTCCAATCTCTCTGCCCCGCGCCTCGAGTGCACTAAGAATTCCTTCTGCTGAATTGTGCGCTAATTCATCTTCTCCTGAATCTCCTTGAGCTGTCAATGCGTTGGCCATTGCCTCTAAAACGCCAAAATCGTCTCTGCCTACCGATTCATCGGCTGTAACCGGATTAAAAATCGGCAATAGCATCACGATTACCAGCAATATTGCTACCTTTCGTGAATCGAAAGGTTGTGGTACTCCGCGATGGAGCATTCGCACGCCAGAAACCGACATTAATTCCAATTCGGTCTCTACACACAAATGAAACCATCCCTCTCGCGGGCGCGAGATGTATCGTTTTTCAACGTTCGAATAATTGGTCGCTTCCACAAGATGGGCATGCCACCACCGCACTGCTAACCGAAGGTGGCAGATCTACTGTAAACGGCTTACCGCAAGAGGTGCAATCGCTCTTCAACTTGTGAGATACTGGCTTAACCGATTGGGGTAAAGCAACCCCTCCACTCTTGACTTTGCCAGACACAGGGGCTGAACTTGCTACTGTCTTTGGCTGAGACTCTTCAGCAAAGGCTGCTAATGCTGCTTCAGCCAATGCGGGGTCTACTTGCCGAACCGATGTACTTGGTCTAAATCCAGCATGTGGATCGATTTGTGAATCGTTACCATAAATTGATGCAAATTCTTCGGCCTTGGTTTCTGATTGAATTTGTGCAGATGATTTGACTACACCCTTTTCTGAAATTCCTGCCATCTGTGCTGCCTTAGCGAAAGTTGGAAGTTTTGTATTTCTTGTAATGTCCTCAACTCTGGCTGTTGCTTCTTGCAAAGATAATCCATTTTGCATCAGTAACTCTACTGCATGTCTTCTTTGAACTCCTTTGTATCCGAATAACACAACTCCACAAACAACAATTACTATCACAAATATCATTGTAATAATTGCGAATAGGCCTATCTCACTAGGAGGTTCGACTACTTGAATCTCAAACATTTCGTAATCAGAATTGTTTGATTGATCATATACAGTTACAGCAAACCTTGCCTCGCCTAAATCATTGAAAGATACCGCTAGTGTTGCTCCGGTATAATCAGGATCATTTGTCTTGTCACCATCACCATTTGAATCTCTTGATAAATCTAAATCCCAAGTGAATCTCAAATCTTCTTGGTCATCCCATTCGTCTGCTGCTTTGGCTTTGAACTCGACTTTTTCTCCTTGTTCTACTTCAGTAATCTCAGCAATATCACTTGTAACAAGAATCGGTTCCGTTGAATCATATACGACGATTGTAGTATTCACCGAGCCAGTGTTTCCAGATGGGTCACTAACTGTCAAAGTGATCACATAAGTACCAATCTCAGACCAACTGACAGTGAACTGGGATGCAGATGACATTGGCACTCCGTCAACATTCCATGATGCTGAAGCGATTGCATGATCGTCATATGAATTGGATGCTTGTAAGATTAAATCAGAGAGACGCAGTAGTCTCCTATCTCCATTCAAATCGATTACTCCTCCGGTTCCAATAATTACTGCAACCGGGTCCTCCACATCGTTCACTTCGATTTGATGACTTGTAACAGTAGTTTCTCCTGATTCTGATTCCGCTGTCAGATTTACTGTCTTCATCCCAGGAGAGTTCCAAGATGCTTCAACCAAAGTACCAGTAGCATCGATTATGCCATCCGAATCAAAATCCCAAGATAAGGAGCGTATTTGCTGAAGACTATTCGGAGTATTGCTAGCATCGAGAGTTATTTCCTCGCCTATTGTAGTAGTCGAGTTGGAATAATCAATAATTTGAGGTGCAAGGACAGGGTCAAACCAAGCTTTGATTGAAAAATGAAGTGGCGATGTACCCGCTTCTGCCATCAAGTTTAGATTTTGTAAATTTAAAAATTCAGGAACGGACCAGTCTAGTTGAGTTGTGTCCTGTCCTCCAAAATCTTCCATATTTGTATCTGCAATAATTAGGTCACCACCTAGTTGATTGTCTGATTGGATGAAGATATCACCGCTACCTGATATCGGATGTGCCCAATATGACAAGCCAGTTCCAGCATCAGCGCTGAATGTAGCCATATTCATTCTCTCTCCGGGTTGAAGAACAAATGTATCATGAATGAGGGGGTAATCTTCAGTTGCAGCGGGTGCGAGTTGAATTTTGAATCGGGCGGTCATTCCACCTTGATCGCCCATTCCTTCATCCCCATCATGTGGCGAATTATCGAAAACTACGTACCAATTTTTAGCACTTATTGACTGAGGTGGTGCCCAATCTAGCCATTCATCTCCAATCAACGATTCGAAAGATGCTTCTGGATTGAAGGAAGAACGATAATTCTGCCCATTTTGATAAGTTAGGATGGTATTTTGGTCAAACATCAACACATCCATCGCGTCGTCCATCACTTCATAATCGATAGCCAAAGTGGTAGAATGACTTCTAATTCCAATATCTACGATTAGGCAAGCGCCTGGCTCGACGGCAACACCCGAACTAGAAGTTACCACATCAGACAAATCAAATTCTGCGCATTGAGGTGCTGCTCTGCCTTCAGTAGCAGAAACCATAGGAGCAATCAACAGGCCGGCCAACAGAAAAACAAGCAAACGCGGACTACTCATATTTTCGCAAACAAGCATCTCGGCTTTCAAATTGCCTCATTTCTGTTGCAACCAGCCTTCTAGCGATTTCACGAAGTGATTGACGGAAAAATCGTCATTCAAGACTAACCTATCTCCATCAGATAATGCGACTACTGAAGGATGAATCTCTCTGGCTTCATCTAGAGATTCGTCATGGCTTTCCAAACGCCCTGAATAATGAGTTAACGCTAGATGTTTTGCTTCGCATTCAACTGCGGTTCGTGCCGCTCCTGCTGCGGTTGAGTGCAGATGTTCGTTGGCGATATCAGCATGAGATTGCAAGAATGTTGCCTCGTGAATTAATAGATCACAATTTGCGTCAATGGCTTGTTCTGCAGTGTCTCCTGAAATAATCACAGATAGCCCAGGGATTGAGTCGGTACGGAAATCTGCAGCTTTGAGTAAATCACCATCGTATTCTGTATCATTACCTGCTGCCAGTGAAGCCTTGATATCAACTGGTAAATTCTTTGTCGACTCTCGGTCAAATTTGCCTTTTCTTTCCCCCAAGGATATGCGCCAAGCACAGGACGGGACAGTGTGTTGAGTTCTATGAGCAGAAATTTTGACTTTCTTCAGTGGTTGTGGTAAAGGGACTTCTGAACCATCATTCATGTTTACCCATCTCTCTCCATCTCCAAGTATCCATTCGACTTCATAGCCAAGGGTCTCGCTGGTCGCTCCTAAATCCATCCACATATCGTACTGAATAACCAAATCTGAAGGTGATACTTCTGGTTCAACGTCGCTGCCTAATAATGCATCGATAACCTCTGATGTCGTCGGTCCAATAACCCACAATTTGTCCTTCCTTCCATCCAATGACATGGTCTGCATCCAAGGCAACACTCCCCAAGTATGATCCAAATGACCATGGGTTAGTAATATTGCAGCAACACGAGACATTTTCAAACGCCTACCTCCATGGTTTTTCATTTCTGAACGATGCCAAACCAAACGGTTTTGAAATCCTTCACCACAATCAACCACAAACATTCCTTCAGGCGTTTCAACGATTGAGCCTGATACTGAGCGACCTTGTGCAGGTCTAGCAGAAGAGGTGCCTAAAACATGTACTTCGAGGGTCAAACTATCACCTCAGCGCTCGTATGGAATCGGAGTCTTTGGGAACCAACGCAAAATAACCACATCGCCAATAGATCGAACCCATCGCCATGGAATTGTCAAATGGACTCCTTTCTCAACTAATTGTTCTGGACAACCTGCAACAAATAGATGGGTTGCACAAAGTTCAGTGCCATTGATTACAGTCTCGCCCACCATGCCAAGTAATCTGCCATCTGGGAGATAAATCTCCTTTCCATTTAATTGTGAAACACTCATCTCACTGGACATGGAACCCCCCCTGTGATGATGCGAGACAAGCGGCCCTCAATGAACCCAACGGCTAGAAATTGAGCAATATCTCAATTTTTGAAATAGTGATTCTTTCTCACTTACCGATGTTTCCACGTGCCTTTAGGGAAGGACGCAACTTCTCAGCACCCTTACCCTTGTTGTGCAAACCTCGACCACGCTTTCCTGCACTGGTCTTTCCACGGTATGCACGGCCACGGTGGTGGGATTCTGCAATCCATCCTAGGTCCTTATCGGACTTGATTGCAGGATGAGATGGATCGAGCATGATGACTTCGAAAAACTTGTGCTTGCCATCTTCTCCGACCCAGTAGGAGTTTAGAACCTCTAGGTTAGGGAAATGGCGGTTAACACGCTCTTCAGCAATACGCTGAGTGTTCTTAGCCATGGTAATCTTGCTGATACCAGCCTTAGATGGCTTGCGCTTCATGTGAACCTTACTCTTGCGAAGTCCACCACGGCGAACTCTTGTTCGTACCATGATGACACCTTGCTTAGCCTTGTATCCAAGACGTCGAGCAGCATCAATTCGTGTTGGTCTCTCGATTCGACAGTTAACTGGTTCACGGCGCCACTGGACCATGCGGTCTTGGCGCTGCTGATGAGATTGAGTTGCTTTTGGCTTGTTCCATGTTGCACGAACATGCTGGTAAAGTCCCTTAGCCATGTACATCACCTACTCCTTGGAGCATTTTGCCGACTTGCCTCCCCTATTTGAAGACCGCGACGCGCTTTTGGATTCCCCCTACGGGGGATTGACTCATGTGTGAGTGCATTCTCGGGTGCGTGTGTCCCTTCAAATCACCGGAGAGGAAGATGTCCTCAACGCTCTAAAAAATGGAGTAGATATCAAACTGGTTTTGGTAGATAGAGAAGAGGATTGTTCAGATATTATTCAGCTATGTGAAAGCAAGAATATTCGAGTTGTTGAAGGATCGTCTACAGACCTATGGCGGATGAGCGCAAACGGGCAACAGAAAGCCCTTGCACTAATTGGGAGAGAACCCGAAGGAACTCTTGAAGAAGTGTTTTCTAGAGAGGGCGCAATCTGGTTATTTGATGGAGTAGAATACGCTCCAAATATTGGATTCGCAGTAAGGACTGCTGAAGTTAGTGGGGCGACTGCTGTAATCGTAAATGCGAAGAAAACACACGAAGAAAAGCGAACTATTCGTAGAGCAGGAATGAGAGCAAATAGGTTCATTCCAGTAATCTATGCTTCCACCGAAGAAGTCCTAGCCGCATGTAACCGTAGAATCGTAGTTGCCGAAGATGTTGGCGATAAGGCTCCTTGGGAAAGCGACCTTACAGGTGATGTCCTGCTTGTAGTCGGGGCTGAAAATGCTGGAGTCTCGAAAGAGGTTCTAGATGCAGCTGACGAAATCGTACGACTACCGATGCCTGGATTTATTCCGTCCTACAACCTACAGGTTGCAGTCAGTGCCCTCGCAATCGAGAGACTGAGACAATCCGAGTAATCACTCGTTTTCGCGTCCGAATAAGACCAAGATGAATACCAAGGCTACTGATAAGATAGCCGCATAGGTTAGCAGATTGGATGGTTCGTCATCTGATCCATCGTCATTGTTATCGCCATCATCACCAGAAGATAGGCTTTCTTCACATGCGTCGCCAACTCCGTCACCATCAGAATCTGCTTGTGTCGGGTTTGAATCATTGACACAATTGTCATCTTCATCGACTATTCCGTCGTCGTCTTCATCAGAAACTGTAATTGGATTCATGCTCAGAATGACTTCCGACATTTCATTTGGATCTATAGCAAATGTCAATCCTGTAACGAATGCGTTCGGGTCATCTGGGTTTAACTTAGCATCCAATTCTAAGCCTCTAATCGAGAACATAGTGACTCCATCATAATCACCAGGCGTGGTAGATACTCCTCCATCATCGGTGAACCAATATTGGGTTAGGGCATCAAGGTCGGATTCAGCTAATACATACTCGTTTCCATCCCACAAATATAGGTCGTACTTATCGTCACCATATCCTGGAGGAACGACAAATGAAGCAAAGTTAGGTCCACTAACCACTTCGTAATCATATCCAACTGCATAAATCGGGTCGTACCATTCAATGCCTGTTCCATTAACGGTTAGATTGAACCAGAATCCTGTTTGATTCTCACAATCAGTCATGTTCCAAGCATTGGTCAAATTCAGGCCTGATAATGTGTTATTCAAATCCGAACAATTTGTTCCAGGCATTACTGGGTTATTTGGAGTGCCAGTAGAATTGTTGGTTTGTTGGTCCCACCAATTATCGACCGTTGCATTAACCACAGCGAAACAATCGGTAAGAGTAGATACCAATGCGATTTGTTGCGTGTAGGTTGAATCTGTTGAATGAATCGTAGTCTCTACGCAATAATTACCCACAGGAATATCATTTTGGCTATTCATACTAGCTGTTTGCCAATTTGTGAGTGTATTCCAACTCCATTGAGTAATGTCTGAGAATTGGTGAACTGTGAAATTTTCTGAGAATTGCATGTATGGAGCACCATCTTTGGTGACTGCTGTTTCCATTGTATAATTCTCTCCAATCACCAAACAATCAACATAATTTTGCATCCAAATACCTGATGTGGTTAAGAAGACCACATTCTGTTGCACAAACGGATTACCTGATACTGTTTGGAGGTGATCTAAATATGTGATATTTGTTCCACATCCATCCCAATCTTCTAATAAAATTACTTCAACACAATGTGTGACTGTAAATATTACACCCGAACTGTCAAAAGGAGACATGGATAATGTGATAGTAACACAATATTCACCAGGTGGTATCAATGATAGTGAAATGTTTCCTGTCCAGAATTGATACCAATGGGAAGTCATGCTCTGATTGAAATATTGTTCATCTGAATGTACAACCAAGTTCATGTCATTGGTTATCGTGTAATTCAACAAGTATTCTTCTCCATGTTCTAGACACTCAAATACGGCATACAAACCGAGTGTGTCTGCAGGGAATAATTGCGGAGTATCGTTGTTAGCCGAATTGTTGTTAGTCGATTGGTTCGTATTCCAAGAAGTAAAGATTGTACCAAATGTTTGTGACCAAATTTCATAATTTGCTGAAATCAATGATGAATCATATCCACAGCCAGTACATCCTACTTGGAAGTAAAACCAAAACTGATATGCTGGTGCAACTGAAGCCGGATCTAGTACTTGCATCGAATAAATCCCATCTGAAAGGTTAGAAGTGTCAAGAGTCCATTGGAAGTATGATGAACCGTTGGAACTGTTTACTTCGTGGCTATACGTGCCCATGTTGACTCCATTATCATCAAGAATTTGCCAATTTACTGTATGGGATTGGTTTGGAATTGCCTGCACAAATATTCCAACTGGTAAGCCGTTACCAGATTCAACACAATCGTCTGGATCCAAGTTAACTACATCATATTGGAAAGGTGATTCAACATTGAAACAAGTAATGTCACTAGATACAAATACTCCAGGTGATGCAGACAATGTGGCATTTAAACAATATTCACCTGTCTCATTAAATCCAAGATTCTCAATGAAGTCAGATTCGAGGCCCAGGGACGTCCAATAAAACCAATTTGGACCTCCATAAACTATTGCCATATCCCAAGCACTGACAACATAGGTGTCAACGGAATACTCTGTTCCAATAACTTCACAATGTGTTTCCCAACCTAACTGAGCCGTTTCACCTAAGTAATAATATCCTTCGTCTGTCCAAACTTGTAGCGTAGTCAAGTTTGAATTGTTTCCACAATCAGTATTGTTACCAGTATTGTTGCCACCGGTATTGTTGCCACCGGTATTGTTGCCACCGGTATTGTTACCACCGGTATTGTTACCACCGGTATTGTTGCCAGTGTCACATGAATTATTGTCGCCAACTGTGAACATT
>CAZEXE010000021.1:0-26668 GCA_964516645.1 uncultured Candidatus Poseidoniales archaeon | reverse complement strand
TCCAGTATGCATCGTGACATAGAGGTCAGCATCAGGCACTACCGTATTCATGTAATTCGAATTCGCAAGAGTTTCAGATTCACTGAATGCACTACTCCCTGGCTGGGTCGTCTCGCAGGTATTCCAGTAGTGGTCATAATTTCGATTCAAATCCACTTGGTTGATGTTCCAGCGTGTGTCGATGTCATTGCCATCAGCATTCAACATGATGAGAATGTGTAGTTCAGTCGTAGTGAGAACATCGATTACTTCCTGTTCTCCTGCTGCCCAACCCTCGATGTAATATTCAGCGGTTAAGAATGCCAATTCGGTTCCTAAGTGCTCATTTCCATGGTGTCCACCATCGATGTAAACAACTTCTTTCTGTGCGCCATCTGGTTTGGTGTTTTGAGACCAATCAGAGATTTGAAGAACCCAGAGATTTCTACCAAGTTCGGTCTGTCCAGCAACGGTTAATATGACGATGTCAGGGTGATCTGTAGCCCATGATTGTACATCAGTAGTCAGTGTCAAATACGAATGATACCAATGTTCCTGAACAATGTCTGGTTGTTGTGCACTGATGTTGCTTGGAACACCTGCAAGCAACAGGACCCCAATCATCAATACAGCGCGCCACATAACCTTTCCACACACGCCTATATCATCAATCTGACTATACAAAATCGAACTTGCCGGCAGTGACATTATAACCTCTTTAGAAACCGTATATTCATGGTAGTTATTGAATGTCCATACTGTTCGGAAGATATCGAAATGGATGATGATGCATATGGATTGTTCGAATGCCCATATTGCAGTGGAGAATATGAATGGGGAGAAGCACCAAAAACTACCACCAAGAAAAAGACAAGTAAGTACAATTTCAAATCTAAAGATATTATCAAAGAAAGTACGCACAATATCGAGTCAAGTAATTCTTCTAATCGATCGAAATCAAGAAAAGAATACAGCACAAACTTGGAATATAGTGCACTGAACTTTACATCGCTTGCAATAAACACTGTGCTGATATTCATTGTCATACTAGGACTGAACTCTAATTCATGGTATGGCTTCAGCGTTGAAGGTAATGAACCCGACGAAGAATTTGAGGCAAATTTTGGACTATCTTATGTCGAATTTACCATGACTGAAAATGATAGAGAGTCCTATTGGGATGAGGATTTGACTTACTATTTTTTCACAGGCTCTATGGAAAATTATGAGTCACAATTAGAGGAGGCAAAAGCACATCTGGAATGGAGAGAGGAGATGTGCGAAGGTTGGGAAGACGATGACCAATGCGACACTATGATCACCCAAGCCCAAGAATCGGTTGATTTTTGGAATTCATGGGACTCTTCTGGAAGTTTCCTTTTTGTTTTGTTGTTGTTGTCTTTGATTTTACTTATTATGATATTATCATGTAAGTTATTGATATTCCTCAATCACAATGAATGGCTGTCAACGGATGAAGACATGTTGAAAATAATCAATAAAATCGAGATTATTGCGACTTTGGTAACTAGTTCGATATTGATTATTGGATTGTTGATGTATTGGTTGTTCGTACCAAACGTCGAGAACTACTGGGACATCATGGATCAAAGTGTGCCCAGTGGATTGTCCAGTGGATTAGGGTTTATTTGGTGGGTAACACTTCTAACTAGTCTAGCGTTAATTGTATCATCATCATTCGAATCTATGGTAAAAAGAAATGCTTAATTCAGAATATATGAAAACAGAATAGGAGCCACAATTGTAGCATCTGATTCGATAATGTGCATTGGGGTGCCTGGTGCTAATTTGCCCCAAGTGATTTTCTCACTCGGTGGCGCTCCAGAATAGCCACCATAAGAGGTGGTGGATTCTGAAATTTGAGCAAACCAACCCCATAGTGGTGCGTCTTCTTGCATATCTTGACGCAACATTGGGACCACACAAATTGGGAAGTCGCCTGCGATTCCTCCACCAATCTGTAAGAAACCAATTGGGTGTTCCGCGTTCATGTACCAATCAGCCAAATGCATCATGTAATCTACTCCCGTCTTTACCGCAGATTTGTCTAAATTGCCTTTGATACAATGTGCTGCAAAGATATTGCCAAGGGTGGAATCCTCCCAGCCTGGAACATATACAGGAATCCCCATATCTCTTGCAGCGACAAGCCATGAATCAGTTCGAGGGGCTTCCACTTCCAAGTCATCCAGTATGGCCATCAGATGTTCATGGGGGAAGGCTGGGCCTTTTTGCCACTGTATGAGGATTTTATCTTCGATGTGACGTATTGCTTGTTCCTCAGGAATGCATGTATCGGTTACTCGATTGAATCCTTTAGCATGTAACTCTGCTTCTTCTTCTTCGCTTAGGTTGCGCCAATTTGGGATCCTTTGGTAATGAGAATGTGCAACCAAATTGAACACATCCTCTTCGAGATTTGCACCCGTACAGGTGATTGCGTGAATCTTACCTGCCCTAATCATCGGGGCGAGTGAACAGCCAATTTCAGCAGTACTCATAGCTCCTGCTAAAGTTACCATCAAGCGCCCACCTTCGGTCAAAAATTTGTCAAGAGATTGTGCACAATCACGTAATGCGCCGGCATTGAAATGATTGAAATGGCGGTCGACAAAGCCTCGAACTCCACCGTTTACAGGCTCGGTCAAAAATCTCTCAACACGCTTGCGTCGGTTGATATTCATTTCAGGATATTTTGATTTCAATTCCTTCTCGATTACTTCGATAATTCTAGCAGGGTCGGTTCCCCCACAAGAAAATGCATCGATTGCTAACAAACCGGTCTGTGAATAACAATGTGCACTAACATGGCTTTCATCCAAGAGCACAACTGCAGCAAATCCAAGAGGCGAAATACTGCCATCAAAATCCTCGTTATGTGAGTGAACCCTACGTGCACCTGAAGCATCAACAGCCTTCTCCATCAGTGAGAGCATCCATGAACCGTCTACTCCAACCGCTCCAGTGCAATCAAGCATAATGTGAGCGCCATGTGTCATCGAATCACCTCATGTTTGCAATATGTGCTGCTGCAACTTTAGTTGCGATCATCGCTGCTGTGAATTGTGTTAATGGCGTGTCGACTTGAGGAACGATTTCGTTAACATCTGCACTGATGATATCACAATTTGCAAATGCGGTTTCAATGGTTTGAACCACATGCCAGAAGGTAAGGCCTCCCGGAACTGGAGTTCCAGTAGCGGGAACAAGTGAACCATCAAGACCATCAATGTCGATTGTAAGATGAACTGGACCTTCAATTGCTGCGATTGAGTCTAACCACTCAGCCCATGCCTTTGCACCGGTGCAAGGACTCATTATGTCTCTTGCAAACCAAGTGTGGATTCTCTCATCTCTATCAATTAATTCCGCTTCTTGGCGACAATATGCTCTAATCCCAACTTGGTGAACGGCTACAGCGCCTTCGTCCAGTGAACGAGCGATTGCGCAAGCATGTGAATACGATTCACCGTCTAATTCATCCCGCAAGTCAGCATGGGCATCGATTTGGATTAATGTCACCTTTTGTGAGCACCCTCGCAGAATTCCTGGAAGAATCCCGTGCTCTCCACCCAAGAAAATTGGAAATGCTCCACTTGCAAACTGTTCTGCAGCATATTGGCCGATTCCATCAAGTTGTTCTTGTAGAGTGTCTCCCTCTTGATTCCACGGCTCGGCAGTACGAATTATCCTACCTGCAGGTAACTCTTCTCCAAGCAATTCATCGAATAATTCGACCTGTCCAGATGCTTCAATACATGCTGCTGGACCTTGAGCAGTACCCTGTCCATACGAAGTGGTGAGTTCATATGGGATGGATGCTATGATTACATCGGCAGCACCGTCTAAATCCGGCAAACCAAGGAAATTACCCTCGGCAAACTGCTCAACCATGTCACTTGCGGGGTAGATTTCCCCTTTGAAGTGCTCGATTGGGCCAAAATCATCGCTGGGTTAATTAGGGACTTCGACCTATACATATTACTACGCAGCGGAGAATAGTCGGGCGGCCAATACTCCAGAGCGAAGGTGATTATATGGGAATGACGATGATGGAATTGACTGAGGCTATTCGCCAACATATCGATATGGAGATGGACCCTGAGGTTGCTTGTGGCATGGCAGAGCACGCCCTTGGGTTCTTTGGGTTCTATGACAGAATCATCGATAACGCACTAGAACCAACCGACCGTAACTTATTCTACATGTTCCAAGATTATGATCTTCTAACCACTGAATCAGAAGAAACTACCCTATGGGATGGCCGTGAATGGAGAATTCACTACTGGCGCTTCAAGCCAGAATTGCGTGAGCGTGTTGAAGCTTACATGAATCGTGAAGTCGAAGTAATCGAAGTTGATCCATTTGGTGACGTTTACGGAGACTCCGGCGGTATTTGGATGCGTGAAGGTGACAAACCAGTCAATCCAAACGCCTTCACTTCTGACCATTGGGGATGAACATTACCCCACAAGTCTTGAAGAGTAGCAGGTACACCATTGTACTATGAAGGTGAGAGCAGGCCTACTTGTTGTTCTCTTTTTAGCGTCGGTATTTCCGATTGTAAATGCTGATGAAACAACTCCAATTACAATCAATGTAGATTGGGGAGATGACCACGCATACATCATTACAGGTGATGTTAATCTCTCAGATATCAACGTCACACATTCACATAATTCACAAATGCTAGATGTTGGAATAATCTATGATACTACAGGAGAAAATCTCAGAATAGAACTCAACACATCTCTTTCACATGGAGATGTTATCACAATACAAGCTGGCGCTGTTACTCGAATTGTTTCTGTTGGGCTCTGGGGCCAACCACTCGCAGACCATGAGGTCACATTGAATTCACATTGGGAAATGGACCAGCAATGGGAAAATGAAAATGGCACTCAAAAGTACATACTTGTCTTCAATGGGCAAGGTTGGCAACAAAGAGTCGGAAACACCCTTGAATCATGGGAAATGGGTAATGGCACCTTAATGATCGTCTCAAACACGGCAGATAGCAGTATTTCGATGATGATAGACTTGGATTCTGTATGGAAAAATGAAACTACCGTTGATGGCATTATGACCGGACAGGTGTTCGATGCTCGGGGTAACGGAGTCATCGGCGTAGGCGGTGATGGTGAGGAAGGAGTTGTTCAGATTCAAGGAACTGTTAGTGATGCGTGGATAAATCGTACAATGTACGACGGAATCGTAGATGAATGGTTTAGATTAGAGGCAAATGGCTCTATTTCTATCAACGCTGACGAAAATGACGAAACGATGAACCTCAGTGGAGAAATGGCCGTATTATTGATTGAAACATGGGACTCAAACGGAACTCGTCGCCTATCTCATGTTCAATTTGAAGCAACTGCTGATTTAATTGTAGAAAATGAAGACTCCAGAATGGATATCTCTCTTGATACCTTCGAATCTATCGAAAGATGGGAAGATGGTGCTCGAACAGACCAATTAAGCAGGATGGTTGGCCATGGAACATTTGGTTTCTCAGGAGAAGATGAGAATGCAAGTGTACAGGTTAATGGAACGATTTACGATTTCCACCAAGAACATGAGGATGGAATTGTCACTGTTGATGATTTACATGTTGATGGAATAATCACAGGAGATGCACAAGGCACTTTTGGAGTTGTTCGCACAATTGAAGATACGACTTCCCAAGCTAACGAAACTGGAGTGATGTATGATGTTATCATCGTACACCAAGAAGATTGGTTCAACATTACTGGAATCGCAGCTTTACCGAATTCTGAACTAGGAGCAGGTGCGCACCACAATGAATCTTGGTCATATGATGCTAAGCAAGCAGATTGGGACAACCGAACGATACGTACGGTTTGGAGTCAAACTGGCCCAGATCCTAGCAGCGGTGATGTCATTCATTCCAATTCGCCAATCCAAAATACACCAGATGCCCCTTCCGTTGAGGAAGGTATCGGAGATGTTACAATTAACCGTGAATCTGGATTTGCACCAATCGATGCAATGACTGGTGATGTGTTCATCCTTGACCACCAAGATGGAATGACATTGACTGTCACTGCAGGACAAGAAGAGACTGTTGCCATGGACGGGCATATGGTCGATACAGTTGCATGGACTGGAACTTATTCCACCGATGTAATAGGCACTGCTAGTGGTAACCTAATCATAGACGGGCCGCTTTCTGGATTGAATGTTGAAATCAATAGAGCATTCCAAATCGAATTTGGAGAAGATGAGCAGATGGTTAACTTGACTGAAAACCAATCTGTAAATCGTGTCCTATCTCCTTCAATTATCTCTGCTCACGATAATAGTGACCCAAGCATAGACTTGATCACATTAGCCCAAGGAGTCGTTACAGGTGAAGGCGGTGCACCAGGATTCCTCGAAGTTACTGTCTCTGATGTCGATTTCAACATTGTTAGTGTTACTGCAAATACGACCTCAATAGGTGGCTTAGAAGCGCTTGCGCTTAATGATAAGGGATTGAATGGCGACAGAGTGATTGGAGATGACATTTGGACAGCAGTAATATCTGTACCTGGTCTTGAATACGGCGATTTGCCAATTGATGTAACTGTAAGCGATGCTTTTGATGCAACCGATTCGGATTCAGAAAACATAACCGTTCTAAATCAACCACCGCGGCTAACCTCAATCGAAGTTGTACCTTCAATAGTTAACCGTGGAGAAATGATCCTAGTAAATGCAGAAGTCTTTGACGGCCACGGTGTTTCATCTGTTTCCATTGACATGAGGGATTACGGAGGAAATATCTCTGAATTAAACAAAGTTGGAGATGTTTGGGCAGGACAAGTTGAGATCCCGTCTGGTATGAGTCCAGGAGATCATCTCTTGAAAGTCAGAATGGTTGACGTATTAGATTCTTCAATCACTGTACAAAGAACGTTTGCTTCAGGACAATATCACATAGTTGATGAAATGGATGAAGATATCCAAATCACTGTGATGAATGAACCTCCTCTAATCGATGTTGGCGAACTAAGAACCATAGAAATTGGAGATGAAGAGGTAGACTATGTCTTGACGATATCCGTCGAAGATCACGATGGACTAAACTGGGTGAAAGTGAAATTAGGTATTCTAGCACCTCCTGGTCAATCAAATGTATGGTTCACGATGACTTCCAATGGTGACGGAACTTATTCCAAAGAAATCACTGTTAAGACATACATTGCTTTAGGAACTCATGAACTTCTAATCAAAGCAATGGATTCCTATGGTTCTCAAAGTGCTGAAGAGTCGGTACCAATTGTTCTGCAAAAGCCTAGCAGCCAGGATACATCTGGTGAAACAAGTAGTCTCTTGACATATATCGCAATCAGTGGCCTTGTTATTCTTGCAATAGTTGGTGCTTCAATCTATGTCATGCGAGGCTCGGATAAAGAAGGCGGCCTAGGTGGCTTTGGAGACGCTTGATTTAGAGAAAATATGGCATCGACAACGGTTTATACCCGCGTCCAATCCGAGGGTTACACTTGCGAGAGTAGTGTAGTGGTTATCACCGAGCGTTGCCAACGCTTGAACCCGGGTTCGAGTCCCGGCTCTCGCACCATCAACTGACAAAAGCACATGCGGAGCCTCTAGTCGAATGGAACATTCTCCCATCCCACCTCTCGCATCATTACTGCCTCAACATCATGGTTACTACTTTGTCTTGATGTTCTAGTTGACCTATCTCACAAAATCCGTGACGAAGATGAAAGCGAACAGAAGCTGGATTTGGTGGACGCAGATTCACTTCTGCTGTTACCGGGACATTATTTTGCTCTGCTTGCTTAAACACTTCTTGATACAATGCAGAGCCAATTCTTTGATTTCTAAATTTAGGAGAAACCGCTATCCTATCAACGTATAGAAATTCATCGTAACGATTGTTGAACCAAGCATAATTGAGACTACCATATTCTGTACTAGGTGGAAGACATATCACAAACCCTAACAAACTATCTTCATCAAATGCACCAAGGGAGAGAGATGAATAATTTAGCAAACTCACTATTTCTTCTTCTGAAACCTTTCCAGTGCCAGGAAGGCCTTCTTCATTTAGAATCCAAATACTATGGGATTCGGCTAATTGGAGAGGCCGAATTTCCATAATGCTAACGTGATGGTCAAAGTCGATAATGCCTGCGATTATCCTAGTATATCTGCAATTAATGTCATCATTGCTGTTCTCAAGGGGATTAGGGGGCGCCAACCATCGCCTGTAATACTCACCAAAACATCGTGTAATTGATCTAAATCAGGTCGATTGCTTTCATTATCTTGAATTGGCTTTGCTTGCATTCCTGCAATCTCGTGACCAAACAATGTTTCAGCGGTAAAATCACCACTTAGGCCCTGATTAGTTCTGGCCCACAGCATATCAAACTCGGATTTACTATCTTTGGAGTTCCATTCTCTGCGTCCACACATATGCAACTGAGGAACCTTCGACCCTAATTTGGCAATATGTGCGATAGCATTAGCGGCATCGATAACGCTCAACCAATACCTAGGGCCACAATCAATATCTTCGCCCTTTGTCCAAGCAAGAATTTCTTCGGGCATCCATTTATCATTGCGGGTAGGAATAAGGTCGTGAACGATGATGTCCTTTCCAATTTCAATATCTGCTTCACTACCGTCGAATGAAATAGAAAAGCCTTGACCTAAATCTAACAGTTTGACATTAGAATATTCGAGTAATGTCTGATTGCGTAATTTGTGTGATTTCTCTATTGCAACAACATCTACATCCATTGAAAGCAATTTGTCAACTACTGCTTCACCGAGCGAACAACTTGCTCCCCGGACAACTATTGCCATCAAAACATAGGCGAATGTTCAACATTCAAGAGGTTGTCCCTCCGCATAAATTTCAATTGGATTTTCTAATTTTCAATTGAGAAATTTGATAAGATTTAATTTTTCAACGCGCGTTATGCGACATCAATTGAAAGTAAAGTTTTGAAAAGGTGTCAATAATTGAAACGCGACTCTTTATTCAATTGAAGATAAACAGATTATGCGACAAAACCAATTGGAAAACAATTCTTAGAAGGGGGCAAGTATAATAGTCGTCACTATCGACGACAGATTGGCCAAGAGTCACACGGTCAAGGAGATGGGAAAATGCCAAACAACGATTATGACATCCAGGAGCTACTCCAAAGGGATGTATATGTGAATGATACAAAGGTGGGAGTTATCGTAGGAGAGAGACACCACCCGAACGAAGCAAGAGTGCGCTCAATGCGTATTATGGTAGAGCCAGGAGTTGCAGATGAATTTATGCGTAAACCTGCTGAACTCGCGCCTTTACACAAGGAGTTGATCCACAGCATCAGAAATGATGGCGCTGTGAAACTCTCAAAATCAATGCGTGAACTTCAGCGACGCTGGAGAAATACCGTAAGGATTGATGAGAAACTCTACGCACCAGATGAAATGATGGATAGAGCCGTTCTAGACAACCAAGGTATGGAAATTGGAGTAATCACAGATTTAGTAAAAATCAAGAGAACTTACCGTGCCGTAGTTGTTAAGACTCGAATTGGAGTTCAGATGCAATATGGAATTGATCCTACCATCAATATCCCAATTACTGCCCTCGCACGAACACGCGAGCGCCTAGACGAAGTTGTACTTTCAAGAACATTCGATAAATTGCTAGGCCTGCCTTCTTACTTACAGGCAAACGGCCCTGATGCAGTAGAAGAATGAGACATACCGTTGTCTTTATGATGAGATGGTTGGTGGGCGACCTGCCTTTGCGCGGGTAGCTTAGTCGGCTGGAGCACCCGGCTGATAACCGGGAGGTCGCAGGTTCAAGTCCTGCCTCGCGCACCATTTTGGAATGCAGTTGTAGCGTTAGAAGTGATTTTTTGAGATTGTTCTCATCCTTTGAATCATAAGAACCCTCATTTAGCCCCCCCACCGGCCCTTGCAACATGGTAGTGGTGTCGGGGAGTAACTCCCGAGCGCTCGCAATTGACCTTGCCAAAGAGTTAGGTTGGGAACACCATTCCTTAGAAGCGAGGAGATTTCCAGATTCTGAAGGATATATCAGAATCCCGGAAAAGTCGATAGAGGCTGTTCGCAAAGAGCCTGTAGTATTGGTCTCCAACACATTTCCCGATGCTGGAATTGTTGAGACGTTATTGCTTCTTGAAGCGCTTCGTGATGTTAGAGCGGGGCGCACTGAAAATCTGAAAGCGATCGGACCACAATCAATGGACTCCGTTGGCCGTGGCGTCATTGTAGCCATTCCCTACTTCGGATATTCTCGTCAAGACAAGAGATTCAGACCTGGGGAAGCAATTAGTGCCAAAGCGATTGGAAGATTGCTTGCAGCGCACTGTGATGGAATTGTAGTCTTCGATTTACACGCACCTGCGGCATTGAAAGGAATGCAAATACCTGTCGCATTCACTTCTGCGATGCCGGAGATTGCAATGCATCTACAACAAAATGTGAATCCTGATTTCATCTTGTCTCCAGATAAAGGGGCTATTGAAAGAGCTAGTGCCGTAGCAGAAGCAATCAATTTGCCATTCTCATACCTAGAGAAAACAAGAATTGATGCACATACCATTATTCACAAAGCTAAGGATTTGCAAGTCGATGGGAAAATTGTAGCAATTGTAGATGACATGATTGCAACAGGCGGAACAATTTGTAAAGCAGCCGATGCGCTTCGAAGCCAAGGTGCCATCGAAATTCATGCTGCTTGCACCCACGGTTTGTTTACCGGGGGCGCTATCGCCAGACTGGCAAATCATGTCGATGGCGTGCATGCAACATCTAGTCTTTCCAATAGTCGTGCTGTTATCTCTGGAGGTGCTGCACTGGCTCGTGGTGTGCGTAAAATACTCACTGATTTGGAAATATAACGCCAAATGGCTAACCCGTGGTGTTTATATTCGCGAGGCCGTGCGCAGCGTTGCTTCACATTAAGCATGAGAGTGATTTCAATGAGTGCACACGTGTCATATGAAACCCCTAACGATGTCGCAGACAAGATCTACGAGATGGTTTCGGCTAACAACAACGGTAGAATGAAGAAAGGATCTAATGAGGTAACTAAGGCTGCAGAACGTGGTTCTGCAAAGTTCATCATTATGGCAGAAGATGTCAACCCGCCAGAATTACTGGCTCACATCCCTCTAATTTGCGCTGAGAAAGGTATCCCGTACGGATATGTTCCTAGCCAAGAATTCCTAGCCAAAGAAGCCGGAATGCCAAACGGTGTCAAAACTGCTTCACTTGCTCTTCTAGAAGTTTCAAAAGGAGCTCAAGAAAAATTCAACGAAGTTGTAGAGTTAGTAAAGGGACTTTCCAACTGAACATATCACTGGTTTCGGAGGAATAAGAAATGTCTGAAGAACTCGGAGGATGGCCTGCAGAGGTTGTCGAGATAGTAGGTAGAACTGGAATGACTGGTGAAGCTACTCAGGTAAAGGTTCGTGTCAACGATGCCCCCAACCCACGTGACGTAGGTCGAATCATCACAAGAAATGTGATAGGACCTGTCCGTGTTGGCGATATTCTAATGTTAATTGATACTGGCAGAGAAGCTCGAAAACTCAACTATAGGTGATCGTATGCCAGAACAAAGAATTTGCAGTTTCTCAGGCGATGTAATCGAGCCTGGTACAGGATTAATGTTCATCCGTCGTGACGGCACAGTACAATGGTTTGCAAATAGTAAGGCTCGCAAGAATGCAGTCAAGCTAAAGCGAAACTCTCGCAAAGTAAAGTGGACCCGCCATTATGTAAAAGGCGGAATCTAGTGAAATTTGCCCGCATCACTTCAATCGTTGCGCTCAAATAGGGCGTGCAAGTGGCAAGCAATGGTGGAATTAGTATGGAGACTACCTATGTTATGGTAAAGCCTGATGGTGTACAACGAGGATTGGTTGGAGAAATCATTCAACGATTTGAAAGAAAGGGACTACAATTGGTAGGACTAAAACAAGTAATACCAAGTGAAGAAATCGCAAAGAAGCATTATGCTGTTCATGCGGAAAGACCCTTCTTCCCTGGATTGATTAAATTCGTAACCAGCGGCCCTGTTGTTTGCATGGCTTGGTCAGGTAGAGATGCGATTAGTGTGGCTAGAAATTTGATTGGGCCTACTAATGGGCGCGAAGCGGCTCCAGGTACAATCCGAGGTGACTTCGGAATGGACATTGGATACAACATGATTCATGGATCTGATGCTCAAGAAACTGCTGAATTCGAATTAGCATTATGGTTCCCAGAAGGTACAAACCAGTGGACTCAAGATAACCAATCTTGGGTCTATGAATGATTTTGAATACCAATTGCAAAATTAAAAAAACCAATTGGAGGTTTTCACATGTCTGATGAGGGAGAAGCCCCTGAAGAACAGGTCAAAACCCTAGGCTGGCAACGCCAACCAATCGTTTCGGTTCTCGGCCATGTTGACCATGGGAAGACCAGTGTTCTAGACCACTTCAGATCTTTAGGTTCAGACAGACAAGCGAGCGTCATGGACCGTGAAGCCGGAGGGATTACGCAACATATTGGAGCAACAGAAGTTCCGGCAAAAATTCTGAACGATACATGTGCGGCAATGACTGGTGGCAAAGATTTCAACAGCCCTGGGTTGTTGTTCATCGATACACCAGGTCATCACTCATTCACGAGTTTGCGAAGTAGAGGTGGCGCATTAGCAGACATAGCAATTCTTGTTGTCGATGTAATGGATGGATTGAAACCGCAGACAATTGAAAGTCTTCGCATTCTCAGGGAAAAGAAAACCCCATTCGTAGTCGCTGCTAACAAAGTCGACAGAATTCATGGATGGAGAACTGAAAAAGGACGTTCATTCATCGAATCGTGGTCCAACCAGAGAGATGATGTTCAGCAGTTATTCGATGAAAAATACTGGAAACTACTAGGACAATTCAGCGAGCATGGATTCAATATTGAGAGATATGACAAGATTCGTGATTTTAAATCCAATCTTGCACTGGTGCCATGCTCAGCAAAGGATGGAGAAGGTCTACAAGACCTGCTCACAGTCACTGTTGGTCTTGCAGAAAGATTCCTTGAAGAAAGACTCAGAGATACTCTTGGTGATGGGGAGGGGACAGTCCTTGAAATGAAAGATGAGCGAGGTTTGGGTAAAACCATTGATGTAATTCTCAACCGTGGTGAATTAAGTGTAGGCGATACAATCACCTTAGTTGGACCAGATGGGCCCTTTTCCACGCATATCAAAGGGATGTTTAGACCAAAGGGCATGTCAGAAATGAGAGATGCTGGAGATCGCTGGGAGGCATGTGATAACGCTGTTGCTGCATGTGGCCTCAAAATCGTCGCACCAAAGGACTCTGGTTTGGAAAATATTCTTGCAGGCACCACACTTCGTCAAACAAACACATCAGAAGCAAAGGCGTTTGCTGAAAAGGAAGCGTACAAGGAAGCTAAGATTTCAGTTGATACCGCAGAAGAAGGAGTAGTAATCAAAGCGGATACTGTAGGAGGGCTGGAAGCTTTAGCATTTGAATTGAATAAATTAGAGATTCCAATCCGTATGGCAACGGTTGGCCCAGTAAACAAACGCGATATCATTACAGCACAATGCGCTGATGACACACTCAACCAAGTGATATTGGGATTCTCTGTAAAGGGCAATACCGAAGTTCAATCAAAACTCGAAGGACCTGATGCTGAAATCAAATTCATCAATGCTGACATTATCTATCGTATCCTTGAAGAATTCGAGGAATGGAGAGAAGAGACAAGGGCCGAGATGGAAGCCGCTGCAAGAGAAAATCTGGTTTACCCTGGACACTTGTTGTATCTGAAAGATCATACATTCAGAAACAAAGGACCTGCAATTGTAGGAATGCGAGTTCTTGGTGGCAGAGTGCATATTGGTCAAAAAATCATGAAACTAGATGGCACTCCGGTAGGACAAATCAAGAGTTTGCGAACTAGAGCAAGTGAAGAGGTCAAACAAGGTCACCAAGGTGAAGAGTTGGCGGTTGCCGTTATGGGGCCAACCGTTGGCAGACAAATCGAGGAAGGCGATGAATTCTGGGTTGATATTCCCTCATCCCATGCCAAGCGCCTAAAGAAACTCGATTTGACACCGATTGAAGAAGAAATTTTAGAAGAAATTACCCGTCTTCATCGCAAGCAAGACCACTTCTGGGGCCGATGACCTAATCGATGTACGTCGTGATTTTCCGCGACTTATGTACGCAATACCTTGAAGTATGGTATGGGCTGGTTCGCTTATTGTACCAAGGGGTGTTAATACCATGAACGCAGGATTCCAAGCAGGAGCGCCAGCAGGCGATCATCGCACAAAGGACCTCATTGCCACTGTATCTTCGATTGCAAATTCTCTGATGGGAGAAGTATCCAAAGTTATTATTGGTAAGAATGAGAATCTAAGAAGAGTTACTGTGGGTATTCTATCAAACGGTAACATGTTGCTAGAAGATTTCCCTGGACTTGCAAAAACACTGCTCGCAAATACTTTCGCTCAAGCTCTTGGGTGCAAGTTTAAGCGTGTTCAATTTACTCCTGACTTGCTACCGAGCGACATTATGGGTACGTATATGTATGACCAGAAAACTGGGGAATTCAAACTTAGAGCAGGACCTCTTTTCTCCAATGTTCTACTCGCTGACGAGATTAACCGTGCCCCTCCAAAGACCCAGGCAGCATTGCTTGAGGCAATGGAAGAAAAGCAAGTTACTATCGAAGGAATTACTCACAAGTTGCCAGCACCGTTCGTGGTTATTGCTACTCAGAACCCTATCGAGCAAGAAGGAACATATCCGCTTCCAGAAGCGCAGATGGATCGTTTCTTGATGAAGATGAGTATGGGATACCCTGACCGTGCCGAAGAGAAAGCAATTTTGGCTCGTCGAAAGTTACGTGGAAAGGATCAGCACGATGTTGAACAGATTACTTCACCAAAGAAGGTAGTTGCAATGCAAAAAGCATTGGAGACAGTCCATGTAGATCCTGCAATTCTTTCTTACATTGTTGAAATCGTACAGCGCACTCGTGAAGATCATCGTGTAGTAAACGGTGCATCTCCTCGTGCATCCCAGGCATTATTCAAGTCGGGACGTGCTGCTGCTGCTATCGATGGCCGTGATTATGTAATTCCTGACGATATCAAAGGAATCGCTTTACAGATTATTTCACACAGAATCAATATGAAACCAGAAGCAAAGATTCGTGGAATCACCGGAATGCACATCGTCCGCAAGATTATCTCCGAAGTACCAGTTCCTGTCATACAACAGGGATGATTGCCACTCCATGAATGCGATTCTTTACAGGGGGCGCTTATCTCGGCGTTTCACGGCAGCGAGATTTGGGAGTGATTAGATGAATCCATACAAGATGGTAGTAGCGGTGGCAAACCAAAAAGGCGGTTGTGCTAAAACGACTACTGCGGTCAATTTGGCTGCTGCATTAGCCAAAGGTAATCCAAAGTTCAAGGTCCCTCCAGCCAAGGTTCTACTCATCGATTTAGACCCTCAAGGAAATTGTGCCACTTCTTTCGGTGTAGAAAAGAAAAAAATCAAAAAAACAGCATATGATTTGCTGGTCAACGATAGTGGTGAAGATTTGCCACTAATGGAAGAATATCTGATTTCTCCTCAAGAATTGACTGAATCAATGCAAAAAGCATGGTCTAAAAGAAATGAAAACTCGAATAGAATACCTAGTGATTTGTCAATCGACAACCTTTGGCTACTTCCAAGTGACATTCATCTTTCAGGTGCTGAAATAGAATTGAGCCATAGAATCGGCCGAGAAACTAGGCTGAGAGAAGCCTTAGCTCCAATTATTGACCATTTCGACCACATCATTATCGACACCCCTCCTTCCCTTGGATTACTGTCAATCAATGCATTGTGTGCGGCAAATTGGGTCTTCATCCCTGTACAGGCAGAATACTATGCCTTGGAAGGATTCAGTATGCTAATGAATAGCGTGAAGATGATTCAAAAGAGAATAAATCGTAATTTGAAAATTTTCGGTGTTGCCATGACAATGGTCGATCAGCGCTCAAAATTATCACTTCACGTTTGTAATGAAGTTCAATCAAAGATTCCAAGAAAGGTTTTCAAAACTCCGATTCGAAGATTAGCAAAAGTCGCTGAAGCTGCATGGACTGGCGCACCTACAGTTATTCTCAACAAACCAAGTAAAAGCGGCACAGGTGCCGGTAGTAGAGAGTATTGGGCATTATCCAAAGAATATCATGGTCGTGTCCAACAAATGCGTCGACAATTCGGTGTTACCGAGCACCCAAGATTGCTTTTGGAAAAGCAAGGTCGGTCATTTTGATTCCGTCTATAAACACGCATGAATCATTAGACAATCCGCGTGGGATTCAAGTAGTCAACAGTCTCCAAGGAGATTATGACCGGAGAAGGGATGACCTCTGTTAGTGTAAGTTACGAAGTTAGAAGGCAATTGAATACATTACGAACGATGGATGGACATCGCAGTGTGGATTCATTCATTACTGAATTGATTAGGGCTCACAAATTAGCGAAAATGAACGGAGAATTGGACAATCTGCGTACGCAGATGAAAGAAGTCGCTGATGTTAATGCCGAACATTTAGTTCAAAGATTGAATTTGGCTCCATTCAAAGTTTGAGGTGTTTCAATGGATTGGCGACCAACTGGACATTTGTTATCCACAAGCGACTTAGTCCACGCTATTTTTGATGGGAATAGCGATGCTGGTAAACTGCTGGTCAAAGCGACTATGGGTGAAGTCGAATTATTCGCTGCACCGAAGAGTTGGAATGCAGTGCTTTGGCTAATCACAAACACTCTGAAAGTAGATGGCGCACCTGTCTATTCTGGTGCACAATTGGGTGAATTAAAATCAAGCCTACCAATAGTTTGGCGTGCGGACTGATTACTTACCTTGCTTAGCAAGCCATTCAGCGCCATACCATTTCCATTGGTCCATGGTCCAACCTTCAGGCAACCCTTCTTCAGGAAGTGGAGGTGCTTCTGGTGGAGCGGCTTGGGCTGGTTGCTCTTGAACCTCTGCGACATCACTTGCAGAATCAGGCTCAGGCATTCCTGCTAATTCCTCTATGGAGGCTGATTCCTCTAAAACCTCTGAAGACTCTGAAATCTCTTCATCGCCCTTAATTTCGATGTCATCAAATCCTGTACCCAATTCATTTCCATCATCGCCTACAGACATAGGTTCCACTTCATCATCCCAATACTTGTCAGATTCAACTCCTCCAGATGCTGATAAGCCAGCCTTGCCTTCCAAAGCCTCTGTTTCTGCGCTTTTCTCTTCATCTGGTACGAATGGAACGCCATAAGTTTTGACCAATGCTCTGCGACGACGGGCCTTTCCTATGCCAGCGTAAATCAGGAGCAGTGCTACTATGGCAGCGAAACCTGCACCTAAGAATGGCAAAATTTCTGCAGCCGTTTCGAGGTACTGGTTTTTAGATTTGGCTTCCTCTTCTTCAGAATTCAAAGAATCCTGCCAAGCGAAGTATTCCTTGGGAGACTCTCCAGCATTCTCCTTTTCTGAGATGTAATTTTGGTATTCTACATCTCTAATCCCTAAACACATCTCTGAGTTGTCAGTGGCATCAAGGGCACAGTGATCTTCCTTTGTTTGGACCAATTTATTGGAGTCGTTGTAATCCTGGCTTGCACCTATTTCATCTCCATCCGAATCAATGTAATCTCGAGCATCATTAGGCAAGTCATCTCCATAATCATAGAATCCATCGCCATCACTATCGATGCATCCGAATTTCTCTTTGACAACATATGTCAGTGTTAGTGAACCATCTTCAGCAATTTCAGGAATGTATGTGTGGGTAGAATTGCCCCATTCAAGTGGACAAGTGTCTGGATCGTTTCCTTGTAGATTATCACCATAGCCATCACCATCGGAATCAGACCATTGAGTTGCATCATATATTGCGAAATCTGCACCATCAGCTAAACTCCAATCATCTGATGGGTCGGAATATCCATCGTTATCAGAATCTCTACATCCGATTCTATCTATTGTGGAAAATCCGTTTTCATTAGGACATTTATCTCCATTAAATCCGTCAGCATTGTCTCCAAAGCCATCGGAATCGGAATCGGCCCACTGGGTTGAATCATCAGGGAATCGGTCTCCACCTTCAGCATTCATATTGTCTCCATATCCATCACCGTCGGTGTCCATCCATTGTGCAGAGTTTGTAGGAAATGCATCTGAATCATTTCCTTCAAGGTTATCGCCATAGCCATCACCATCAGTGTCAGACCATTGAGTTACATCATCTGGGAAGTCATCTGAATCATTTCCTTGGGGGTTATCACCATAACCATCGCCATCGCTGTCCTCGCTTTGGCTGGAATCTAGTGGGAATTCATCTACAGTATCTGTGACTCCATCGCCATCACTATCCAAATCATAAAGTCTGATTTTTGAAGATGTAGAGAATGTAGAGATAATGAATAATTCTCCTGAATCTCCATAAACTCCAATCATTACTCTACCAGCTGAAGAAAAGGCATTATCTTCTGAAAATGTGATTTCATTAATCACATGCAACTTGCCGTTTTGAGTTCCAACCATTATGTCTCCATTGTCTACAATGTTAATTGAAATGATACTCTGGCCGCTGGAAATTGAAGTTTCTTCCTTTGACCAGTTTCCAAAATTATATCTAAATAAATCACCATTAGCACAACCAACAATGATGTTTCCGTTTCCATCGTTGATGATTTTAGTAGCATAAGAAGAAAAACCAGAAAGGCTGTTTTCTAAGACCCCGTCTTGAGTAGTAATCTTGACTAGGTTATCTCGCCCTCCGGTGACAATTCTGTCTTGAGAAATGATGGTCATAGCGGTCATTGCAGTATTATGCGCCTCAGTTGCTTGTCCAGTTGGACCATTAGAGTCATACTCCTTTGCTCTGCGTTCGCCTCCAAAGAAGCCGAACCACAATTCGCCTTCAGAATCCCAAATGACATAATCTACAGAATTGGAAGTATTGTATTGCCCTGTAACTATTCTCAATTCAGTATTAATGATTAGAACTCCTTCTGTGTGTGCTACTGCTACCTGCAAGCCTGTGGTATCAGGTGTTGCCGAATTTGCGGTTACGTTCAATTCGATCGACCATTGTGTAATCAATTCTCCACTACCCCAGAAATGCTCGGAGATGTTACCTGATGTAGTCAGAGTCAATAATGTTGAAGATGATGAAAATGAGGTGTGTATAAATCGACCATCAACTTCGTCGATAACACCAACATCTAGTAGATTTGATTCGGCTTCAACTTCTGGGATTACAGGTATAAGCAATATAGCAAGTAGAACTGCAATGGCCTTCCTCATAGTTAGCCCCAAGAACGGGTGACCTATGAATGGCTCGGAGTGTAGTGTTTGAAGCAAATCACGCTTCGTCTTCCTTGGATTCAATGTTTAGTGTAGTGTTTGGCGACTCAACTGGAGTGAGTTTGGTCACTGGCTTTAAAGTCGCAGTGTCCTCTTTTTCTTGTGATTCACCTGGCTTTTGTCCTGGAGCGGAAGAAGGAGGAGGACCTCTTCTCTTTACTGGATTTAGAACATTGACTGTTACTGGCTTCAAAACCGCAGTCTTTGCCTCTTCAGCCGCTTCAAGTTTCTTTATTGGAGTTAACATTGCAATTTCTTGGACTTGCTCGATTTCTTCCTCTTCGATTTCTTCGAGAATCTCATCCATAGTTTCGGCTTCTAGTTCCTCAACTTCCGGTTCGATTTCTTCAACTACAGGAGAAGTACTTTCAACCTGTATTGGAGTTTCTGGCTCTTCAGATATTCCTGCAATTTCCAGTTTAGGTTCAGTAACTACCTTTTCTTCAATAGGTTCAACTGTAGGTGAAAGAACTTCAGGTGCCTTCACTACTGAAGGTGCTACTGGCTTGAGTGGTTGTCTTACGACCTTAGGTTGGATTGGTTGCGGCAGATTTGTTGCTCTTCCTGGTAGAATTGGGCCGCCACCTATTGGCGCCTTTACTGGCCTAGCAAGCGGCTGAGCACCACTGAGTGACTTTGCTGCTGAACGAGGTGCTCGCATTCCTGATAATCCGACCGAAGGTGTATGTTGAGCTGCTGCTTGAGCCATTGCACCACGAGGCTGACGGCCTGCTGTTGCGCCTAATGAACTCGGTCTTGCTCCTAATGCACTTGGGTCAATACCCATCTGAGGTTGTTGAGTTTGAGTTCCTTGGCCAGATATGGCATGTAACCAAGATTGGCGTTTTTCTGCTCTAGCATCTTGTGACTGTAGGTTGTCAAATTCTTCTTGTTGTTCCGCAAGCCTTGCTTCATCAACATCAATTTCGCCCTGAACCTTGGATTCAATAGACTCGCGCATCTTGACTTCTGCCATTGTGCGGAAATCATCCATTTGCTGAGTTAGCGTGGAAAGGCGATCTCTAATCTCTGCACGCTTAACACCGAGTTGTGCCTCGATTTCTGCACGGATATTTGCCTCACGCTTTCGTACTTCGATGAGAGCCTTGTTGCGCATGATTTCTTCGCGCTTGTCCAATTGTCTCTCGAGTTGTGTAGCGACTTCATCTTCCTTACGAGTTCTGAATTCTGCAAGACGCTCTTCCATTTCTGCTTCTAATTCGAGTACTGTCTCTTCCTTGAGCAGGTCTAAGTCGGTTTCATGAGTGATTCTCTCGTTGCGCAATCTTCCATCGATTTCAGACATAATTGCCTTGCGAGCTGCGGTCTCTCTAGCCTTGAATTCTAATTCTAGGCGTTCAGACCAATCTGTCTTCTTCGAGTCATAGCGTTCAGATAGTTGGTCGTGTAATTCCGCCTCTCGTTCATATCTGAAGCGGGCAAGACGATTTTGGATTTCGGATTCTCTTGCATTTCTGTAAGCTGCGAACTCTTGATCCATTCTCGCTTCTAATTCGGTTTCAATTTCTGATTCTAGTGAGCGTGATATATCATCTACAGCCTTAGAGAAGGTCAAGTCATACTTCTCTCGCAATCTACTTTTTCTCTCAGATAGTTTCTCGGTATGCTTGGATTCGAGTTGTCTCTCAACTTCGATTCTGAGTTCTTCTCTACGACGAGCGACTGCAAGTTCAACATCTTGGCGCATTCTCTCTTCGAGTTCTTTGGTCTCTGAAGATAATCTGGATTCCAATTCTTCCTGAATTGATGCCGCAATATCCTCTTCCAATCTCAGGCTACGTCTCTCATATTCAGCGCGCATTGTTGCCTCTCTCTGCTTCAGGCGCAACTTGAGTTGCTGTTCCAATCTTGTGCGAATTCCACGGCGTAAGGATTCTTCTCTCTCTGCAAGCTTTTGATTTTGAACCTCTTCGAGTTTCTCAACTTCCCTGGATTCTAATTCCTCAAATCTTCCTTCCATCTCTTTCTGAATGGTTGCCTCTAAATCGCGGATTTTTCTCTGCAGCGATTGGTTAAATTCGATTTCTAATTTTTCTCTTTGGAAAGAAAGGCGTCTTCGATGTTCTTCAGATAATTGACTTTCTAATTGAGTGATTACTGCGGTTCGATGGTCCTCTACTTTGCGATCTTGTTCGACTTCTAGTGATTCTTTCAGACTCTGGATTTCTCTCTCCAATCGCATTTCATGCATTTCTCTTAGACGAATTTCTTCTCGAGTTAATGTCTCTGATTCGAGTTGTGCTAACTCGTCTTCCATTTGGCCTCTTAATTCATTTTCAAAAGCACCCAGGGTCATTTCATGTTGCCGTGAAATATCTGTTGCCATGTTATCTTGCATCAAGGAGATTCTTTCAGTCAAGGCTTCACGGCGCAGTTTACTTTCTCGCCTTAATTTAGCACGTAACTTTTCTTCTTCTCGGAATCGTGAGTTCTGCATTAACGTCTGGTCCAAGGATGGGGAAGGAGTTGACGTAAACTGAGCGCGTAGTGTAGAGAGATCGATTTGGCCTTTATCGCCACCTCTCCTTAATCCACTCTTTGTTCCTGACTTGCTTTCGCTAGCACTCATAAGGCTCCCATCCGGTAATGCATGGCTTTCTCATGGTAGATAAGGGGCGCGATACATATAATATCTCGCGAGGCGATTTATACGACTATTCACACTTGCCATTACTCTTGTTCAGCAAATGCATTCTCAAGTTCTACTAAATGAGGTCCTGCAATGATATAGATCAATACTAATGACAAAGAAAAACCAAACAAGAACATGGTAAAGGTGGTCCCTGACAAATCCTCTGCTGCGTCACTTCTTTGAGTTAATGACATTGCATGAATAACTGCGAACAAAATAGCAACAAATTGAGCGGCTGATAATCTCAATGGAATACCAGATTTCAACTTGGACATTTTGCGATCCGAAATCATCAACCCTCCGCTAATGAATAGAATTGGAAGAATAATGAAGTCGAGATAAGGGTGCTGTCCTGTGCCAAAACAAACATCGCAATTCCAAGAAGATAAATCGGGGCCATAGCCCGAAGATGGTTGTAGCCAAATTAATCCGGCTGCAGATATAACCAACATTGCACTTGCCGGAGAGGAAAGTCCACGGAAATATGAAACATACCCGCCTTCTTCGTGCTGGAATCGTGCTAAGCGCAACATACCACATGCAATTAACCAACTGCAAGCAATGGCTAAACTAATTGTCCAAATCGGAGTTGCTTCCCCCCATCTTCCAAACATTGCGAAAACCATCAGTGCAGGAGCTACACAAAATGAAACACAATCTGACATGATATCTAGTGAGCCCCCTAACAATTGTCTCTTAGAATATCTTCGCGCAATTGGCCCGTCGATGATGTCACCTAATGCTGACAATAAGATGCAAAGCATTGCAGCCCAGATGTAATCGGTTAGCAAACCTCCGTCAGTATATGGTTCAGACATATCGTCAACTGCTAAAAGTAAGAAAAAGATGGCAAGAGTCCCTAACAGGCCATTTACAATTGTAATGTAGTCCGCCAGCCCCATCATTCTGTAAGTTGTTTTCATAAAATCACCTCAAAATGCAATCTTGAATTCCGTCTCACAAGCAGGACAGGTGATTTCTCTATCTCCTGGCCGCTTATTCATCCTTAGTTTACGTTCGCAAGAAGGACAGGAGATTTCGATTTTTGGACGATGTGGATTGAGTACGAAATGAGTTTGACATGAGGCGCATTGCAAATTTGCTGGTCTCTTGTCAACTCCGCAAATTAGGACTTTAGAGCACTCTGGACAGCCGATTTTTTCTTCTCGCCATTTACGCCTTGTTCCCTCATGTTCCACCTTAACTTCAGACTTGCACATTGAACAAGTAATGATTCCTAAACCGTTAGGAAGAAGGTGGTTACATTTAGGACAAGAAAGGTCAGGAGTGGGGACTCTAGACTCTATTCCAGGAGTGGTTTCTTCTTCGGTCATTGCTAGCCCCACCTTGTTATCATTCTTGAGAGATGTTGCTAATCAGTTTCTTCGGCCTATGATTTCTAAATTCTCGAGTGTGGCCGAATCAATGTTGATATCAGAGCCCGACAAGGTTGCTAATTCCCTTAGCATTGTTCGAGCAGCAGCCTGGACTCTAGGGTTTGACAAATCGATTGAACCTAATGAATTGTCACTAGATTCGATACTACCATCACTTGGAAGTGGGACTCTGTCAATAACACACCACCATCGTGTTCGCCCTTGATCCCGATGATTCATTACTAGTCCCAAAGATTCTAATTTTCTTAAATGGTGATAGAGATTGTAGCGATCCACACCTACTATTTTCTGCAACTGAACAGTGGTGTATTCATCAGCTCCCAACAAAGCCACGTACAATGCGCGACGGGTTGGATGCATCAAAGAAGTGCTAACCGGGTCTGCATGAATTCTCGCCATCAGGGTTCACCGTTGAAGCGGGCTTATCGCCCATGAGGCTTGAAGGTAGCGTTTGGAGTGATTCACGAAAAAGTGGCAAATAATGCCTTGAAGGAATCGATAGTCCCTGTCCAAATAGATTGGCTTATCTCCATGATTAGTTTGAGGGTCCCTCCACTACCTGAAAGGCGTGCTCCGTTGATGATTACACCGATAACGCTCAATTCATGAACCAATACGCCAATCGCTAAACTTTCATTTATTCCTGCCAGTACCAAGTACACTAGGAATAGAGTGATTGCTACAGAGTAAGCAATATTCCAAACTAGAACCGAATGAGTGCGCTTTGCCAATGTAACCAATTCTGAAATCAATCTCGGGTCATCACCAGGAATCAGTACGTCTGCAGCATCTAAATTCGCAGATTCTCCTGTACCTATTGCGATTCCAATATCGGCTGCTGCCATAGCGGCAGCATCATTGAATCCGTCACCTACCATCATAGTAATGTGAGTTTTTGACCTGTCTTGTACCCACTTAACTTTACCTTCAGGGGTCATTTCTCCTCTTGCTACATTTTCTGGTAATCCAATGCTCTTTGCCAAAGCATTAACCGCATCTTGGTTGTCACCAGACAGAATCTCAACATTAACTCCTTGAGCATATAGTGATTTTACCAATTCATCTGTACCTTCCCTCAAGTCATCGTGAATGAAAGTAAACAAAGCAACAGGTTTGTTCTCTTTGAGAAGGAGGCTGGCTCCATGGCCTTGATCAAGTGCATCTTCTAATGCCGAAAGTAATGCTCCTGAAACAAGGGATTTTTCTGCTCTGACGAAGGCTACATCTGTGCCTTTTAGTTTCGCAGAAACTCCGTTTTCTTCGTCTTTTAGTCCGGTTAACTTCAGTGATTTAATCGACTCTTCTTCTGCCAATGCAACTACTGCTTGTGCATATGGGTGATTAGAAGATGCTTCAAGACCGGCAGCTAAAGCGATGGCTGATTCTCGTCGTCTTCCTCTTGCAAGAGTCATCTTACCAATTCTTGGCTTTCCTGAAGTGAGTGTTCCGGTCTTGTCGAGTAATGCAAGATTAACTTTGGACAAGGATTCTAATACATCTCCTCCTCTAGCAATAGCCCCTGATTTAGCAGCAAGAGATAGGCTTGCTGCATGAGGTACTGGCGATGCTAGTAATAGAGCGCAAGGACATGCTACTACCCACAATAACAAGATGATTTTCCAATCAGCCCCAGGTTGAAGCAGCCATGCTAAAACCGCCCCTATCAATACTATAGGGACCCAAAGTGCTGTGAAATTCTCCAAAGCCCCTTGTAGTCTAGTTGGAATTTCCTTGAATGAATGGACTTTGTCGATTAGCCCTGACAATCGTGTATCTTCACCAGCCGCAGTAACTTCGATTGTTACAGGGCCTCGCGATAAGGTTAATCCTGCTTGCAATTCATCACCGCTTGCAACATCGACAGGTACAGATTCCCCAGTCAAAGGAGCACGATTTACCGAACCCGTGCCTGAAATTATTATCCCATCAGCAGGAATCAATTCACCACTCCTAATCTCAAGATGGTCGCCTTTCATTACCAAACCGATTGGGATTTCCTCAACATCAGGAGTGTTTTGGGCCACGGGTGCCATGGAAACCGAAGTAGATACCACGGACAATTCACCTATGCTTTTCATCGATACACGTCTTGCTGTACGAGGCAATCGATCTAAGCCACCTTGCATTGCTTTTCTAGCCTTGATTAAAGCCTCATTTTCCATGTGTTCAGTCCAAGAAACAAGAATTAGAACCATCAACGCTTCTTCCCATGCTTGTAAGTATGATGCACCGATTACGGCTAAAGACGTCAATACTTGGAAACCTAATTGTCGATTTTGTACTGAGGCCCAAGCCTTAGCAAACATCTTGATGCCACCCAAAGAAACTCCAGCAATGCCAATTGTACCTAGAACCCAAGGATTTTCAGTGATAAATTTCTCAGTAATTATCACTAATATTAGCATTACAAATGCAATACCAGAAGCAATCATTCTCCACTGTCCAGAAGTAATTTTTGTATTACTAGCAGAGGTTAACTTGTAATCTCCACCAATCACATTTTTGAGAGCGGTCTCCATTGCTATTCGCAATTCACTTACAGGGTCTGGAGTTAATTGAAGCATTATGTTTCCATCTTTATCAACATCACAATCAAGCACCCCTGGTTGGCGTCTAAAGATTCGTGGTAGACCCTTTATTGGCACAGAGTGTCTTGCAGCGATTGTGCTGGAACTTACTCCTGAAATTTGCATGAACGGAAGATCTGGCGGATTTCCAAGGGAGCGCAAAATAGATGATGCTTCAGCAACATTTCCCTTTTCGAAATTTATGTCAATAGTTACTGTACCATCTGTAGTGCTTACCGCAGAATTGTTGATTTGCTCCAACCTGTTTAGAGCGTTTACTGCCTTAGATGCACAATCAGGACAATCCATATCTTGGATTGGCCAACATATACTGTGATTTCCACCGTATTCACCTAATACTTCCATATCGATTGTTTCGACCTCGACAGGAACTGTTTCAGAAACTTGTTCTTGAGGTTTTGAACGAGATTTTCGAGACTTACGCGATTTCGCTTTAGGCGAAGGCGCGACCTCGTCCTCAAGGGACAGGTATTCCTCAGAGTCTTCCTGCACATTACGCTGCGGGAGACCATCGGTCAATAAGGCTCGTATCGTAAGCGTATTGAAAAATACCTTGTAGC